>NZ_CAIZIZ010000380.1 GCF_903933125.1 uncultured Lamprocystis sp.
GGTGCGCCGCACCAGTTGGGCGGCGGCGAATTTCGTCAACTCAACCGCAGACCCGGACGCCCTCGTTATTTCCCGCCAGGATTGGCAACGCGTGCTGAATCAACTGGCCTCGACTCCCTGAAATGGCCAAAGTCGAGTCTAAGTATAGACTATGCTAGAAAAATTGCATTAAGGCGCGTCCGGTTATTAAATGGCGCCTCGATAACTGCCAACATCCAAGACTTTAATTTTTGTGCCTTTCATCTTAGATGCGTAATTATCTACAAACCACTTCATTCGAAGCATCGAACTATTATGCATTGCCGCTTAGCCTCGATTCAATTGCCGTTTTACCGTGGTTCGAGCACTCCCCGACGTGCCTATCACCAAGCGGCCCGTAGTGTCGTTGTTTGCGATTCGGAGACTTTGCGAAGCGCGTCATACGTTACTCGGGAGCCATCGCATGTCGCCGGGTCGATCGATTGTTCCATCGCATCCGCAGTATCGCCCACGCCTGGCTGCGAACGCGGTCGGCGGCAAGACCGGCGGCAAGCAGGGCGAGGACCGACACAAGCGCGAGTGTTGCGAATTGTTCAAGGCTGCTCTCAGCCCTCGGTAGAGCCCAGCGCAGTCCGGCAACGACGAGTCCGCTGGTCAGCAAGGGTGCGACGATGTCGAGAGAGTACCACCGCCATTTCTCATGAATGAGGATTCGGCGGTGCATGAAGTGAATACCGATCAGGACATAACAGGCGTTGAATGTCGTCCATACCCAAGCGGCTCCGATCGGGCCGTAATGAGGAGTGATCCAGAGGATGGCCGGGACAATGAACAGCACGGAGACGGTGTTGATACGCACCGCAAGGCTGGTCCAGCCATGCGCGAGTTGCGTCTGATAGGGTATCCATAACAGGGCATTCAGCAGATTGCCGAGCAACAGCAAGCTCATCAGCGGTGCGACCCGCGCCGCAAGACTTGGGTCACGGGTCCAGATTTGCAGAAATGTCTCGGCGTAAACGATGAGCACGAGGGCCGCGCTGCCAACGATCACTGAGACCAGTTGCGCGCCCTGATGGTAGATGTGAATCAGCGCGTCGGTATTGCCGGTGGCCTGGAGTTGGCTCATCCGCGGGTACCAGGCTTGGGCGATGGGCGACGTCAATAGGTAGATAGCACCGGCCACGACCCCAGCCAGGACGTAATAGCCATATTCAGAGAGCGTCAGCAGCTTTGCCAAGAGAATCTTATCCACCTGGGTCAGCAGCAGACTCAGGAGCGTGAGTGCGAGCATCCCGCCGGCAAATCTCCAGATACCGCGTAGCGCACTGATTGAAAAGCGTCCGCCGCGCTCGCCACGCGGCAAACTGGCGTAAGTCATGATGCGAAGGATACTGAGACTGGTCAGGCAGATGAACACCTGCCAGAGGAAGAAAGCTTGAATGGTCGGAAGAACCCAGGCAAGAATCGCGATGGCCCCCAGACCACGCAGCGTCGCCATGCTGCTTTGGATCACATTGAGTAACACCTGTCGCTGCAGACCGACCAGACTGCTACTATAAATGCCTTCAACGAACTGTAGCGCCGTCATCAGGCCCATGATCAGTATTGCTTGCGCCACGACTGAAATCGGTAAGCTCTCAGCCCGGACCCATGACGAGGCAAGCCAAGTCGACGCAAAGCCAACCCCCGCCGCGATCGACAGGGCGACTGAGAACATGACGACTTCAATACTGCGCAGCAGGTCCCGGATGGACGCGACGGTGTGAATCCCACCGGTAAAGCGCGCCATCTCGCGATTCAGCGTGGGTTTCATCCCGATATCGAACAATGCAAGCCATGACTGGAAAAGCGCGAACAGGCCAATTAGCCCATAGGCTTCAATTCCAAGATACTTGATGTATAGCGGAATAAAGGCGAACCCCATAACGGCAGCCCAGATCTGGCCGAGGTAATTCGCGACGAGGTTGCGTTTGAGCATTTATCGGGTTCAGCAAACCGCTTTATTATCGAGGACTCATTTGATATGCGAGCACGCCGGACGGTATGCGCTAGTTTTTTTATTTATTTATCAGATGGTTGAGGCGCTTAGATCGGCACAGTTGTCCGGTTGTCAAATGAGTTGTCGATATCTTCTGCATAAATAAGTAACGAGTCAAAAAAAGCTAAACAGATCATACAGTCGTTGTCGTAATCGTTATCGGATTCCGGATCGATTCAGGACCGTCCGCAAGCCTACGAGGCGGCTACTCCAGCCGGGCGCGTCGTGCCTCGATTACGACAACGAAAAGGTGCTAAAGGCATGTCCTAACAGACCTGTTTAGATTGTTAGTGAAGCGTTCCTCAGGGACGTACAGCCGGCGTCGGTATAGACTGCCCCGGCTTTAGGGGACAGCACCCTCCGCGATGATCTCGGTCCGGAACTGGGGCGCGTTTTCGATGCTGCGCTTGACGGCGCAGAGATCCATGGATCTCAGGATGCCATCGCGGTATTTGTCCGGGAAGCCTTCCGGGAGGGTCAGGCGCAGGACCACGGAGGCGGCACTGGGATCGGTTTTGTGTCCTAGCCAGTCCATCGTCAGGCGCATGCCCGCGGTGGGCAGTTCGCGGCTCTGACAGAATTTCAGGGCGAAGATGCCGGCGCAGGTGGCGATTGATGTCAGGAACAGGTCGAACGGCTGGGGCGCGGAGCCCGTGCCGCCGTGTTCGACCTGTTGGTCGGTGGCAATGGTGTGCTCACGAATCCGCGCATCGACGCGCGTGCCGCCGGGAAAGTCGATTTCGATGTGTTCGGTCATCGCCATGGGGAACACTCCAGGGTCTGGGCAGTGGTTGAAACGACCACGACGAACGTGGTCGTCAGTGGTTCGGGGCGCGCGATGCCGCGGCGGACCGGGATCATTGGTCCTTGTTGCCGCCGAATACTTTCATGGGGTTCGGCATCATCTTCATGGGGTTGAAGCTGTTGCCGCCGGCCCGCCCGGACTCGGGCGGTGGGCCTTGATCGGCGCCATAGGGGGCTCCGCTGTAGCCGGGCACAGGGCCGCCTGGGCCACTTGGAGCATCGCCGTAACCGCTACCCTGGTACGGACCAGCAGGTCCACCCTGAGGCCCGTACCCCTGAGGTTGGGGTGCTCCGGCCGGGCTGCCATAGGCTGGCCCGGTGTAAGCGGGGATCTGATAACCGGGACCTGGCCCGGGTGCCGGCTGGCCATAGGCCGGGCCGGTGTAGGCGGGAATCCGGTAGTCGGCCCCGGGAGCGGGCGTCGGCTGACCATACGCAGGGCCTGAATACCCGGGGAGCTGACCTCCAGCGCCTGGAGCGGGTGCCGGCTGACCATACGCGGGACCTGAATAGTCGGGAATTTGGCCACCGTAACCAGGCGCCGGCTGGCCGTAGGCCGGGACCTGAATGCCATTTGGGCCGCCCCCTGCGGCCCGCGTGTCGGCGCCGGCACAAACCATCAGTGCCGCCAGGACGGCGATGCTGCTCGCGTGCTTGGACATGATTCCTCCAGTCGCTTGCTCTGTTGGCGAAATCGGTTGGCCGTCCCGGCATGGGTTCGCCGGTGACGGCGTTCCGTATTTTGACGATCGTACTCGCAATCGGGTGTCTGGACCTACTCCGGGAACTGCGCGGGTGCGGGGGCCAGGAATCGGGGGCGCCAAACCTCGCCCAGACGGACCCGAGCGGGTTCGCGATCATGCCCTCGTCGGGGGGCGCGGATCGACTCGCCCTGGGCGCGTCGGACGCTGCTCGTTTCAGGTTCACAGGCCCGGCAACGCGCCGCCGTCACGCGATCGACGATCGTCTCGCCTCCTGTTCGATGCCTGGTGCGCGCTCAACCCCCTCGACTGGCACAGCAGTCTCGCCGGGTGCTTCAGTCTGCACCTCCGCGGCGGATCGCAGGTCCAGCGCATCGAGCCGCCGCGCCAGGTCGCCGTACAGGGATTCCTGCGCCGCGAGCCTGGCCTGCAGCCCGCTTGCGATCCCCTCCTGCGTCGCCAGGGCGTGCCGTAACGCGCGCTCTTCGGCGACCAGCGCCGCGCCCGCCGCCTCGGCGACCTTCAATTGTTCGGTCAGCGCCGCCCGTTCGGCTTCCAGCCGCGCCTGGCTGGCGACGCGTTCGTCGCGGGCCTGACGGGTCACGCGCAGGGTTTCTTGAGTCTCGCGCAACTCCCGGCGGGACTCGGCCAACTCGGCGGCCAACCGGGCGGTGTCCTGGCTGAGCCGGGTGACGGCGTCCTGTTTGACGACCAGGGTCTGGGCGAGCTGGCGCAGTTCCGCCTGGACCTGCTGCACCTGGGTCTCATGGCGGCGCTGGTCCAGATCGCGCTGATCTTTGACCGATTGCCGGTAATGCTCCAGTGCATCGCGCGCATGCCGATGTTGCTCTTCCAGGGAGGCGCTGTGCCGCGCGTGCTCCTCCAGCCGCACGGTGAGAGCCGCGTTTTCGTTCGCGGTCGTGGCGCTGCGGATGCGCTCCTGCTGCAAAGCCGCCTGGGTCGCCGCGTGGGCGTCGCGCTCGGCGGCGAGTGCGTCGTCGCGCTGTCCGGCTTGCGCCTGGACCTCGGCGAGTGCCTGCGCCAGCCCGGCGATCTCGGTGCGCTGCGCGCTTGACTCGATGCGATGAAGCGTCTCCGCGGCGGCTACCACGGCGCGGGCCTCATCCAGGAGTTGCCGCGCCAGCCCGGCGACGGTGGTGCGCAGGGTCTCGCTCAGCAAGGGCTCGTCGTCGAGGCGCGTACCGTTTTCCCGCGCCAGTTCCTGCAGGTAGCGGTGCAGCGTACTCTTGGAGCCGGTGTTGCCCAGCTCCACCCGGACCGCGTCGATCGAGGGGTTTTCCCCGCGGGCGACCAGCGCGTCGCGGGCCTGCTGCACCCGAAATTTCGAAATACCGGCGCGCGCCATCAGACCTCCGTCAAAATCATACCGTAGTACGTACCGCGTGATTACAGTCTAGCACGCCGGGGTCGAAGTGCCGGCTCGGATCGGCGGTTAACATGCGATAATCCCCGGTCATCGCACGACCACTTGAGCCGATACGCCCACCGATTGCCGAGGACCACCCATGACTGACGTTGACCGCTATGTCGCCGCGGCAGAGCGCGAGCACACCCGCCGCAGTTACGCATCGGCCGTCCGTCACTTCGAAGAGACCTGGGGCGGATTCCTTCCGGCCACCGCGGAGGCGGTGGCCCGATACCTGGCCGCACATGCCGAGTCGCTGGCACTCAATACGCTGAAGCTGCGGCTGGCCGCGCTTGCGCAATGGCATCGCGATCAGGGCTTTGCCGATCCCACCAAGGCGCCGCTGGTGCGCCGGGTGCTGAAAGGGATCGGGGCCTTGCATCCCGCCCGCGAGCAGCGCGCCCTGCCGCTGCCGCTGGCGGAACTGACGCGCATCGATGACTGGCTCGCCGCGGAGATCCTGCGCACCGCAGACGCGGGAGCGCGCGCCGATCAGCTGCGGGCACTGCGCGACCGCGCGCTGATCCTGCTTGGATTCTGGCGGGCCTTTCGCAGTGACGAACTGAGCCGGCTGTGCATCCAGGACATCACGGCGGTACCCGGCGAGGGGCTGACGCTCTATCTGACCCGCACCAAGACGGATCGCGGCTCAGCGGGCACCGCCTTCAAGGTCCCCGCCTTGTCGCGCCTGTGCGCGGTACAGGCGTATACGGCGTGGATCGGCGCCGCGAAACTGACCGACGGACCGGTCTTTCGGCGCATCGACGCGCATGGCCACCTGGGTTCGGCGGCCTTGCACCCGAATAGCCTGGTACCGGTGTTGCGCCACTGCTTCGCCGCGGCCGGCGTGCCCGAACCGGACCGCTACAGCGGTCACTCCCTGCGGCGCGGTTTCGCCACCTGGGCCAGCGCCCACCAGTGGGACGTCAAGGACCTGATGGAGTACGTTGGATGGAAGGATCCCGCCTCGGCCCTGCGCTACATCGAGCGCGACGATGCCTTCGGCCGTCGGCGCATCGAGCGGGGCCTGGCCGGAGACGCATCCGCGGGCGGATCCAGCCCTCGCCACTGATCGCCGGACAGAACCTTGGTATCGCCTTCCTACCGGATATCCGGACAGACTCTTGACGTAGGGGCGGGTTTGCAACCCGACCCTACGTCTGGTGATCACGTCCGATGGCTATAACGCGTTTCTTTGTCGCGTGCGATCACGTTTCCTGTGATAAAATTCAATATCTTGGCGAACATCCTTACGGTCGCCGATGTTTATTACGATTGTCGTTCGGTTGGAGGTAGACGTGAAGGGGCGTTCGTTTGCGATTGTCGGTTGGTGCCTGCTCGGCATCGGGTTACTGTCCGGCTGCGCCGGCAACCAGATGGTGTCCGATAGCTTTGACGCCACCAACCGCCCACAACTGCTCCTCCCCGGAGCCAACCGCGCTGAAGTCAAGGGCCTGGCCATGGGTTCTGCACGGGCCAAGGGCTGGACCATCGTCCAGTCCAGTGATGATCGGTTGGTCATGCAGCGCCCCCTCAACCCGTCCTCACCCTCGGCACTCGCCCTCGAATCCGCCAAGAGCAGCGTGCCGCCGGTCATCGAGGTCACGTCAGCGTTCATGGAGCAGTCCGGCGGCGTCAATGTCGCTTTGGGCGCGACCCTGATCACCCAATCACCGGGCGAAAAATCGCCCAAACGGACCGACTACACCGAAAACTATCGGGACGCGCTCATGCAATCACTCGGGTCGCTGCGCACGAACTGGACGGCCAACCGGCAGCGGGTGGCCAACGCGATGCCAACGCTATCCCCGAAGTCGGAATCGGCTCCCGTTGCTGCTGCGGAGAACAACCCGCTGGCGCAGGTATGGGGCGAGACCGTCGCCGAGGCGACCACCGCAGGATCAGGCGCATCCGGGGGCGCCGACGCGCCGGCGGCCGAGTCGGATCACACCCCGGCGGAAACGGCGCCGTCACGCGATCTTGCCGCGACGTCGCTCCCCCCCACGCCGGAACCCGCGACCCCAGCCCCGTCGGGATTACAGTGGTCGACCTCATCCCCGGCGCCGGTGGTTGACGGCAGCAGCGCGGTCGCGGGCGGCCTGATGGCCGCCCCCACCCCGGTCTCCGTCGCGAGAACTACACCGCTGGCGCAGCCGACACCTGAGCCGACGACCGCACAGCAGGAAGCCAAAGTCGCCAGACCCGAGGCACGGACTGCGACGAAGACCGCCGTGCCCGCGGCAACGGCCGTCAAAGCCGAGCCGCGGACCGCAAAACCAGCGACGCAAACCGCGAGGGTCGCGTCGAAACCAGCAGCGGCTGGTGCAAAGACCGCAAAGACCGACCCCAAGACAGCCAAACCCACGCCGAAAAGCACCAAGACTGACCCCAAGGCGGCCAAGCCCGAGTCCAAGATCGCCAAGACCGATCCCAAGACAGCTAAACCCGAGGCAAAGATCGCCAAAGCCGATACCAAGACGGCCAAACCCGCGCCAAAGAGCACCAAGACCGACTCCAAAGCGGCCAAACCAGCGTCAAAGAGCACCAAAACCGATTCCAAGGCGGCCAAGCCCGAGACCAAGACCATCAAAGCCGATTCCAGGACGGCCAAACCCGAGCCGAAGAACGCCAAGGCCGATACCAAGACGGCCAAACCCGCGCCGAAGAGCACCAAAACCGATTCCAAAGCGGCTAAACCCGCGTCAAAGAGCACCAAAACCGATAAGTCCTGACCGGACACTGTCGCTGTTCACACCCATCCCTGTTCGAAATCGACAAAACGGCGGATCGACAGGGGAGCGATGATCTCATCCGCACCGAGCTCATCCCGATTGAAACAGGCGAAGGCGCGTTGGAAGCGCGCCCGCTGCTGCCATTGCGCCAGGCTGAAGGTCCCCTGACCGCGCAGGACACGCACGCTGGGCACGCCGCCCAAGGTCAGCAGTCCGGCTCCGCCGATCCCGGAGAACAAGCGGGGCTGGATGATGAGATGGACCACCGGCGCCTCGGCAAGGCCGTGCGCGGACGGTCGGGGGTGCGGGGCGTGGAGGTTCAGTGTGTAGGCCGGATGATTACGGGTCAACAGGTCACGCATTCCAGGGCATTTCAGAGCATCCCGCCGCCATTTCTTAACCTCCCGTTATCGCTAGATTTTACGCCTGGACATGGGGCAGGGTATGCCATAGTATTGCACCGGCAACCGCACCAAGAGAGGAACCCCGAGAGGAACCCCGGACCGAAGCTATGCCGAAATTCTCAGACCTGTACGTGAAAAACCTACCGCCCCAAGCCGCCCGTTACGACGTGCGCGAAGGGCAAGGTTTCGGGGTTCGTGTCTCGCCCGATGGGGGTAAGGCGTTTTTCTTCATTTACCAGTTACAGGGCAACAAGCGACGGATGACCTTAGGCCAGTATCCCGCGGTCACCCTCAAGGACGCGCGTAAGGTGTTCGATGCCGCCCGCGCTCGGGTTGCCCTTGGGTACGACCCCAGCGCGGAACGCACCGACGCACGGGAACAGATCAGACGCGAGCGGGAGGAACAAGCCGCGCTGCTGACCGTGGCACGACTGGCCGATGACTACATTGAACGGCACGCCAAGCCCAATAAACGCACGTGGCCGCGCGATGCCGCCATGCTGAAAAACGATGTCTTGCCGTTATGGGGGACGCGCAAGGCCGAAGACATCACCCGGCGCGACATCAACCAACTACTCGACAGCATCAAAGACCGGGGCGCACCGATCCGGGCGAACCGCGTCTTATCGCTGGTTCGTAAGATGTTCAACTTCGGGATGCAACGCGGCGAACTTCCCGTAAACCCGTGCATAGGGGTAGGTAAACCTGCTCAAGAACACTCACGAGACCGCATCTTGACCGACGATGAAGCCCGCCGACTGTGGGGCGCACTGGACACCGGGATCTTTAAGGCGACCGAGCCGGTTGCACTTGCCGTCAAGCTTCAACTGTTGACCGCCGCCCGTGTCGGCGAAGTCACCGGCGCCCGTTGGTCGGAAATCGACTTGTGCTCGCAGTGGTGGGAAATCCCAGCGGAGCGAATGAAGAACAAGCGCAGTCATCGGGTTTGGTTGACCGCCGCCGCCGTGGCAATCTTGGAGCGATTGAAGGCTATTCAGACAGAACAAGGGCTATCTTCGGATTGGGTCTTTGTGTCGCCAGCGGGCGAAAAACCGATTGTGACAACTGCCGTCAATAAGGCGATTGCCAGGAATGCGAACACCCTCAACATGGCCCCGTTTACACCCCACGACTTGCGGCGCACCGTGGCAACCCGACTCGCAGAGGCGGGAGTGCTGCCGCATATCGTCGGCAAGGTGTTATCTCACTCGGATTCGACGGTAACAGGCAGGCATTACGACAAATTCAGTTACGACACGGAGAAGCGTAGAGCGTTGGAAGTCTGGGGCGAACGGTTGCGCGAAATTGTCACCGGGGAGCGGCGCGATAACGTGTTGATGTTGGCACGGGGAGCCGGGAAACCATGAACAGCGAGCGGTTTGGGCGCACGATCCAACTAACCGACCATGCGAAGAAGCGCATGAGCGAACGAGACATTGACGGCGCGCGGATTCTCGACATTATCGAAACCGGGCAAGCCAAGTACAAAGACGAGCGGCACCTGTGGCTATTCAAGGGCTATCAAGATCGCTCGGACAACCTACTCTGCGTTGCCGTTCTGTTGTCTAGCGCTCTGATCGTAAAGACCGTTATGCACCATTTCACACCATGGGAATGAAGATGAAAACCATCTATTACGCCGATGATGACATCCTTGAAATCCGCCTGTCAGACGCGCCCATTGTCAAAGAAACGTCGCAGGGTTGGAATATCAACCTGTCATTCGATGCAGGCGGAAATCTGGTTGAACTGGTTGTTCTGGAAGCGCGGGAAGCCGGGTTGTTACCGGCGCTACTGGACACCCGAAAGGCCGCCTGAGCGCGGGCCGCACCCCGTAACTTAAGACACCGTGCGCGGATCACTGCGCCCGCCGACCGCCGCCGCGTTGCGTCAAGTCTAGGTTTGGCCGCCGAAAAGCCGGACACCTTCACCGGCCTGACTTGACCATTTTTTGAAGGGCGCTAGAAGGTGCGCTAGATGAAAGAGACAGAAAAAGAAAAGCTATCAACTACTGCTATATTGAAAGATATAATAAAGACTTGGCCTATACTGCCACCCGACCAAGAAACCGCGCGACTGCATGAGGAAGTGAAACGCGAATGGACCGCCGCGTTTAGTGCAGCGTGGAAAAAGAAGATCATCATAACGCAATACTTCCCGTTCTACCCAAACGATGAAGCGGCAGACGAAGACGAAATAATAGCGATTAGTAAGCAAGATATTTTGACGCTCTTTGAATCCGCGGTACTCATTAGCTTATATGGGCCAGTGCCAACGCTAATAGAAACAGTAAAATGTCTTGCGACAACCATTCCTAAAGATATTTTGCGCGGCAGACTGAACCCACGAAACCCGATAGACGGGCGAGTGTTTATCGAAACAACAGAGATGATAGACCCGGAATGGACTATTACCCGTGCAGAGCTAGAAGAATACTCTGATACGCTATTCAGCGGCTCTTGTTCAGTCAAAGGATCGACGATAAATGAAAAGGAAAAAAGATGGAATAGCTATTTTACTGACAGAGAAAGGTTACACGATGATAACGTGGTTAGACATAAAGATAGGCGACTACAAGACACGCAAGATGAGGCACTTAATGTTCTTGTTAATTCACTTGAACAGGAAGCGATAGAGAAAGGTCAATGTTTCGACCGCAACGCATTGAGATACAGTAAAGAAGACCTTCTAAAAATGCTCAAGGATCGCAACCCCAGATTATTTTCTGGTTCGCTAGGCACGTTCCAAACTTTTTGGAGCAAGCGGCGCAAGGGGATCTGTAGCGTGATAAGCGGGAGAAAACCGAAATCGGTATAACATCGACCCCACCCGTGGTGCCTGGTGATGGGCTCGGACGCGGTTCAGGCGTCGCGATCCTGCTCGACCTGGTGATGGTCGGCACCTTCGAGGCCCTGTCGGCGCTGCCCGTGGGGATCTTCAGCCGCCGCGGCGACCACCAACCCAGCGGAGCCGGACGCGTCGGCACTGCCCGTGGGGGCCTGGTGATGGGATCGGACGCGGACGCGGACTCAGGCGTCGCGTTCCTGCTCGATCAGGTGATGGTCGGCACCTCCGCGGCGCTGCCGGCGCGGTCCGGTGACGGTCGCCACCTTCGAGGCGCTGCCGGCGCTGCCCGTGGGGATCTTCAACCGCCGCGGCGACCACCAACCCAGCGGGCCGGACGCATCGGCACTGCCCGTGGGGGCCTGGTGATGGACGCGGACGCGGACGCGGACGCGGACTCAGGCGTCGCGTTCCTGCTCGACCAGGTGATGGTCGGCACCTCCGCGGCGCTGCCGGCGCGGTCCGGTGACGGTCGCCACCTTCGCGGCCCTGTCGGCGCTGTCCGTGGGGATCTTCAACCGCCGCGGCGACCACCAACCCAGCGGGCCGGACGCATCGGCACTACCTGCGAAATCTTGCGCAGTGCGGCGCAATTCCGCGGAAAGAACACGGCGCGGAAACTAGGGTGAACCTCTGGTGAATCTCTGGTGAATCTCTGGTGACTTAGATTCACCTCAGTTTTTTAATGCAATGCCACGGCATAGGCTGGTCATGTGTTTACGACCAAGAGCCACCTAACACCATGCTGAAGACCACCAACACCGCCGCCGCCATCCTTCGCCGCCCCGCTGTCGTAAAGCTCACCGGAGTGTCCTACACGACCCTGTACCGCAAGATGCGGGCCGGGGAGTTTCCGCAACGCGTGCGCTTAGGCAAGAACGCCGTTGGTTGGCGCGAAGCCGAAGTCCAGGCGTGGATCAACAGCCGGGAATCGGTTGTTACCGCTCCCGTAACCGCATCCTAAACGCCCCGTAACGGGCCGTTACGCCGCGCGCCAGAGGTACCCCACGATGGACGATGAAACCAGAGACAAACGCCGCGCCTATATCCGCCTAGCCGCCGCTGATGCGGGACTGGAGGGCGACGCCTTCCGGGACTTTCTCAAGCGGCGCACCGGCAAGACCGACCTTGATAGCCTGACCGACAAGGAGCTAGAGGATCTGAAGCAGTGGCTAAAGCCGAGTCCGGCGCAGTGGGGAAAGGTTCGTTACTTCTGCGATGTGATGGGCTGGGAAGGGTTCGATGACCCGGCTTTTCTGGCCTTCGTTGAGCGCGTGACCAAGAAGAACAACCCGCGGTTTCTCACTAGGCTACTGATTCGAAACCTGATCGCCGCCCTATCCAGTTGGATCGACACTCTTGACCACCACGGACGGTTACCGCCCGCGACCGTTGCGCCCGACGCCCGCCTGAGTCCCGAACCAAAATGACCCCAAAGAAAAAGCCCGATCCGGGCGAACGGAGCGGGCTTGCAGAAAGGTGTTGGCGTGGTGTAGCGTGGTTGCCGTCCGTGGGCGGATTGGCGTCTACCCACGGTAAAGCTAGGCCGCTAAAACGGCACAGCACCGGCGTTAAGAATGATACCCGACCGGGTGACATTCGTCTTGCCTTTGCCTGTTTCCGCCCCGCGGCCGATTTTTCCATCCTTGGAGATCGGCACATGACCCCTTCCGACCGCGCCCCCGGCGCACCGCTGACCAGAGCCACCTTTGACCGCGAAGACATCAACCGGCGCTTGCTGGCGGTTGTCTGGCATCCTGGCGTCAACGCGATAGACGCGCTCAACGACTGGCTATCCCTGATCGAGGGAGTTGCGCAGTATTTAAGAATTTCATCTGCTGAAACTCGTAATCCGGAAGACCCGCAATTCAACAGCGATGAGTTAAGCGCCATGGGCGACACCATCGCCAAGGCCGCGAGGATTGCCCTGATCTTAGCGGAAGCCGCCGCATCGGGTGAAGTATGACCGCCCCCAAACCCGCCCGCGGTATCCGCGTTCGTCCGCATTTATCCGAAACCTTCTTTCCGGGGAGCAATCCCGCCGTCGAGTTGCCGATTGCGTCGATTCTACTTGACCGGACCATTCAACAACGGGCCGGGGGAGTCTCGAACGCCGTGTTGAATGACTATGCTTTGAGCATTGGCGAATGGATTCACCGCGTACCGGTAACGGTCTACCGCGACCCGTCCGGCGCCTGTGTCTTGGCAGACGGCTTTCACCGGGTCGCCGCCGCCAAATTGGCCGGGTTGCAGCACATCCATTGCACAGTCTTGGTTGGGGGCTATCGCGAGGCCCTGCTATTCGCGTGCGGGGCCAATGCGACCCACGGCGCCCGCCGTACCGCTGCGGACAAGCGGCGCGCGGTCGAAACCCTGTTGCATGACGCTGAATGGTGCCAATGGTCAAACCGGCGCATCGCCGAACAGATTGGCGTTGACCATAAGACGGTCGGCACCATTCGCGCCCAACTGGGGAATTTCCCCAGTTGCGCCAGTCCAGCGACCGCCGCGGACGCCCTGCCCACGGCGGGAGCGGTCGGCGGATCACGGGAGGAAACCGCGGTTCCGATCGCCGCCCCAGTGGACACCGCGACGCCCGCGGACCCCTTGTCCGTGGACCTGGCACCGCCGCCTGAGCGCACCACGTCAAGCGAACCCGCCGCCGCGCTCGCCCCGAAGCGCATCGGCAAAGACGGCAAAGCGCGGGCCGCGCCCACACCCAAGGCACCGGAGCCGGGGACGGACACCGACCCCGGATATGGCAGGGTCTATGCACGATCGGCCGGAACGCTGATCAATCAAGCCGAGCGTGTCGCGCGTGCCATCAGCGATGGCGAACCGCTTGATGAAACGCTGAAACGCTTGATGGAGGTCAAAGCGACCACGGACGAGTTGCTGAATGGACTGCTCATACTCAAAGACCAGCACGATCTAGCGCAATTCGCCGCCCGTGGCGATGGGGGGCACCATGGCACGTCTAAGAGCCGACACCCTCAAGGCCGCGCTACCTGCCGCCCGCTATTACGCCCGCGTCTTGCCGACCCTGCCGCCGACCCAGCGCGGGGGTTGGGTTGATGGCGGTTTATGCCCGTTCCACAGCGACGCCCACAAGGGCAATTTTCGGGTCAATCTGGACACCGGCGCGTATCGCTGTTTTTCCTGCGACGCGAAAGGCGGGGACATCATCGACTTTCATCAACAGAGCCGGAGCCTATCCTTCCCGGACACCATCACCGACTTGGCGCGTGAGTTTCTGTCGGGCGGGGGATGGGACGATGCATAAAGATCCCCGTGTTGAGATGGACCAAGACGAGCCGCCGCGGGCCGCCGTTACCGCGCTATGCCATGCCCCAGCGACCTGGCCGCGTGACGATGGCACAAGGGGCCGTCTGGTCAAGACCTGGCCTTATCTCTCAGCGCAAGGCGAACTGCTCGGATTCACCGCCCGCTATCACTTTGAGACGGGATCGGCGAAGGATGTTATCCCGTTCTTCAAGCGCGATGAGCGGGGCCAGTTTCGAGCCGGCGCGGCACCGGTACCGCGCCCGCTGTTCGGGCTCGACACCCTCAACCGGCCGGGGCCGCTGTTCATTACCGAGGGGGAGAAAGACGCCGCCGCGCTGCATTGCATCGGGTTCGCCGCCGTCACGTCGCCGGGCGGGGGCAAGGCCGCCGATAAGGCGGACTGGCCGGCGCTGCAACCCGCCATGGACACCGGGCGGACGGTCCTGTGTTGGCCGGACCATGACGCGCCCGGACGGGTCTACGTCGCCACCGTGGCGGGGCTGCTCGGGTCGGCGTGCGAATGTCTGGTATCCCTGCCGGAGGGCACGCCAAACGTAGCGGGAGCCGGCGCGGCTGACTGGTTGGCCGCGGCACTCACCGCCGCGGGCCAGAAGTGGGACGGGCTCAACCCGCCCGCCCTGACCCCAGAGGCACGCGAGGCCCTGCGAGTTCTCCTAGAAGGTGCCGTAGAAGCCGTCCGCGGACCGCTACCGCCCGACTGGACGCCCCACCAAGCCGCCGCCAAGGCCGCCGTAACCCACTACCGCGGAGCCGACGACGGGCCGCCTGGCTACGTCGCCACCGACCGCGGAATTATCCGGGTCTACGGGGAAAAGGAATCGCAGCTTTCCAATTTCACGGCGCGCATTGTGGAGGAAGTCCTACACGATGACGGCACCCAAGAGAACACGCGCATGTTGACCATCCACGGGACGCGCGACGGGGCACCGCTACCGCCCGCGGCGCTGTCATTGGATGAGTTCAACGGGATGAATTGGCCGGTCAAGCATTGGGGGACAGGCTGTATGGTGAACCCCGGACAAGGGGCACGCGACCATCTGAAATTCGCGATTCAATACCTGTCACACCGCGGCGCAACGCCGATCAATCGAACGGTATTTAACCATACCGGTTGGCGCGAGATCGACAGGGCGTGGGTCTACCTGTCGGCGGGGGCCGTGATTGGTGCCGATGGGCCAGTTGAGGGGATCGACGTAGACTTAGGCGACTTGGGGGACTTGTACCGCCTGCCGCCGCCAAGCTGCACGCCAGAGCAACGCCGGGAGGCCGCCACCGCCAGCATGGAGGCCGCGACCATCGCCCCACCCGAGGTTGCTATTCCGCTGATTGCCTGCGTCTATCTCGCACCCTTCGCGCAACAGTTGGGCGTTGACCTGGCCGTCTGGCTGGAGGGGCCGAGCCGGAGCATGAAAAGCACCCTGGCCGCCGTGATGGCGGCGCACTTCGGAGCCGGGGCCGAGCGCACCGCACTCGCCGCCAGTTGGTTGGATACCGCGAAGTCGATCAGTCACAGGCTGTTTGTTCTGGCCGATGGGTTAGCCGTGATTGACGACTACGCCCCGCAAGCGTCCGCGGGGGATCAGGCTAAGATCGATCGAACCGTTCATGAAGTCTTGCGGGGGATCGGTAACCGGGTCGGACGGGGCCGCTTAACGTCTGATATTAAGTTGCAGACCCGCCGCCCGCCGCGCGCACTGGCACTCAGTACCGCGGAGCAATACCTACACGGGGAGAGCATCAGCGCCCGCCTGTTCGGCGTGACCATGACGCCGCGCAGTCTCGACATGGAACGGCTGAACCGCGCCCAAGCCGCCGCCAAGGCGGGGACCTTAGCGCGGGCGATGGCGGACTATCTCAGCACCGTAGCGCGCGACTTCGTGCGCTGCCGCGACGCCGCGCGGGCCGACTGGCAGCGGTTGCGCGACGAAGCGATGACCGCGGGTTTGTGCGGCCGGACACCGGATCAAGTCGCCTTTCTGCTGATCGGTTACGGCAAGGCCCTGAACCATTGGCAAGGGGCCGGGCTACTCTCGCCAGACACCAAGATTACCATGTTCACGGAAGCGCGGCGCGTCCTGTACGAGCTGGCCAAGATCCATGAGCGACGGATTGCCAGTGCGCAACCCGCGGATACCTTCGTGTCCATACTGGCCGATCTACTGCTATCGGGAGAGGCGTATCTACGGGGGACCGATGACCAAAAACCCGCCGTCCATCCAGACCGTTACGGTTGGCGCGCGGACGGCGCATCGGGGGCGCATATCGGTTGGGTGGACGAAGGAAAGGAGGAACTCTATCTGCTCAGAGAAGCCGCCTTAGCCGCCATCAAGGACCGCGGCCGGCGCATTGATAACCCGCTGAACATCAGTTCTAGCGCGCTACTGCGTCAACTCAAGGACCGGGGTTTCTTGCTGACCGGGGACGAAGAACAACGAGACGGGAAATCCGTTGATCGGACTTCGCGCGTCAAACGCATCGGTAATAAGACGGTGCGCGTGTTGGTCCTGCCGCTGTCGGTTCTCGACCACGAAGGGGGCGACTAGGCACCAGCGGACGGACACGGAAAGACCGCCGACCCAGGGACGGGCCGGCGCATCACGGGCTGAAACTGGGGCCGGATAACCATGACGCCATCATGGAGGGATCATTACCTGATCGTCGAAAAAGTTAGGTACCCATCTATCTACAGAGTGGTAACAGTGGTAACACTCAAAATACAAGCTTTAGAACAGCACTTTAGCCTGTGGATAACTTTTTTTCTGGCCGGATCAGTGGTAACAAAAGTGGTAACAGGATTCTGCCGCTTTTTGCTGTTACCACTTTTGTTACCACTGACCACCCGAAAAACGCCCTTTTTTGCCTTGTTAAACGCTTGGTTTAGCATGTGTTTTTGCTTTGTTACCACTGTTACCACTCTGTTAGAACAGGGGGGGGTCCAGGTTTTCAGAAACATCGCCTATGTTATGAACCCACCATGAGGACATCATGGGTATTTCCGCCGATCGCCCTGCCGTGAACACCTGGCGTAAGAACGCGCGCAATCTGCCGACCATATGAGTTTCCGGAATGAGCCAAACGAAAAGCGACTTCGCCCTATCTCTGATTGATCGCGTCAAGCTTGCTCAAGCCGATCTTGATGCCGCCGCCAGGTGCATGGAGACCGCACAAGACGAACTTGAAGCCGCCGAAACAAAACTGAATGCGCTGCTTGACGTGATCGAGGCCGCCGCGTATCCCGTGGCGGACCATGCGCGCCCGACTTGAAGCGAATCGCCAAACGTCCACCGGGGGTCCGATTTATGCGGAAGACATGGGAAGTCTTAGGACTTGGTGAGGTTGGGCCGCGCGCTGTACCCCGGAGCGCGCCAGATGGATTGAGACACCGCGCCCAACGACAGCCCGGTTTCACATGCGAAACGGTCCGACCTGGTGATGGTCGGCACCTTCGAGGCGCTGCCGGCGCTGTCCGGTGACGGTCGCCACCTTCGAGGCCCTGTCGGCGCTGCCCGTGGGGGCCTGGTGATGGTCGCCACCTCCGAGGCCCTGCCCGTCGGGCCTGGTGACGAGCGCGGACGCGAACTCAGGCACCGCGACCACCAACCAACCCAGCGGAGCCGGACGCATCGGCACTGCCCGTGGGGGCCTGGTGATGGGCTCGGACGCGGACGCGGACTCAGGCGTCGCGTTCCTGCTCGACCTGGTGATGGTCGGCACCTCCGCGGCGCTGCCGGCGCGGTCCGGTGACGGTCGCCAC
>NZ_CAIZIZ010000381.1 GCF_903933125.1 uncultured Lamprocystis sp.
CAGGGGTGAGGCGGACCGCAAGGTACCGCCGTCATGCGCGAATCCCAAGCGCCCGACCGGCCGGTGGCCGTTCAGTCGGGGCGTGGTGAAGCGCTGTCGTTGTGGAGATGCTGGAGGACGCGAATCCAGATACGGGTGAATCGCCCCTTGGCACTAACCCGGCCGCGCAGCCCGCCGTGCAGCCATCGATACCAACGCCACACATACTGCCGGAGCCGGTTACGATCGGCTCCTTGCTCATGAAGCCGGCGCGCACGGGTGATGAGTCGGTCGATGGATTGCGCGGCGGGCCGCAGTTTTCGGCCAGCTTGGAAGCGATACCCGAGAAAATCAAACCCCCTGGCGGTCTTGCCGATATAACGTTTGTCGGGATGAACATCGAGTTTGAGCGGAGCGAGCACCGCGTACATCCGCTTGATGGCGGCCCGCAGCTTGTGGCGGGTCGGCGCAAAGATGATGAAGTCGTCCATGAAACGCCGATAACGGATCCCGGCGCGCCGTTCCATGTCCTCCATGGCCTGATCGAGCGACGTCAGGTACAGCGCCGCCAGCAGCGGCGAGAGCGCCGCGCCGGCGACCATGCCGCGCCCGGTGCGGTGACGGTCTGGAACGTCGAGGTACGCGCGGATCAGATCGCACCCTTCAGGGGACACCCCGGCTTGAACCAGTTGATCGAGGAGGACGCGATGATCGATGCTCTCATAGTAGGAACGGATGTCGAAGCGCGCGACGAACGGCAGGCGTTCGGTCATCGACTGCGCCCACCGCACCGTGCCCTTGACGCCGCCATGACCGGCCAGATGGGTGCAGCAGGGACGCAGAACCGCCGCCAACTGAGCGCGCAGATCGGGCAGCGCGGCGCGAATCCGCTCCCGGCTCTCCGGCGACCAGCGCACGCAGCGATGCCCCTCATCGCACCAAAGACCACACAGATGCAGCATCTCACCTCCGCAATCGAGCGTCCCCATCCATGATCCATGCCCCTTTTCTGGCTCCCACGCTCCAGCGTGGGAGCAAGCGGCGACGCTCCAGCGTCGCGTCTGCCCGTTGGCGCGGTGCGATGGGTTGAGACGGGCCGCTGGAGCGGCCCGACGACACTCCCACGCTGGAGCGTGGGAGCGAGCGAAACCCCTTGGCGGTCTTGCCGATCCACCTTTCCCAAGCATCAAGAGCCTCAGACTGTGATCCAGCATCCCATCTTCAAACCCCATCTGACCCCGGCGGTCATCCCCGGCGAGGGCGTGCTGCTGCTCTCCGAGGACGGCGCCCGCGCCCTGCATGGCCGGCTGTACGAACGGCTGGCGCCGCTGCTCGACGGTACCCGCCATCCGGATGACCTGGTCGCCGCGCTGGCCGCCGAGTTCGATGCCGCGCATGTCTATTATGCGCTGATGTTGCTGGAGAAAAACGGCCACATTCAGGAGGCGGCGCCCGCGATTCCCGCCGCCGTCGCCGCATTCTGGTCGGGCCTGGGGCTGTCGGCGACGGCGGCGCTCGCCGCGCTGGCGGAGCAGACCGTGCAGCTTCACGAGGTTGGCGCGGTCGATGCCGCGCCCCTTCATGTGGCGCTCGACCGGCTGGGCATCCGCCGGGTGGAGCGCGAGGCGACGCTGGACCTGGTCTTGACCGATGATTACCAACGCCCGGCGCTAGCTGAGCTGAACACGGCCTTTCATGCCGCCTGCAAACCCTGGCTGCTGCTGAAAACGAGCGGTCACGAACCCTGGCTCGGCCCGCTGTATCGAGCGGACGCACCCGGCTGTCACGCCTGTCTGGTCAAGCGCCTGGCGCGGCATTGCGCGACCGAGGGCTTTGCCGCGCGGGCGCTGGCGCTGACGGAACCTTTGCTGACGGCGCGCGCGGCGCTGCCGGCGACCCAACAGCTCATGGCCGAGCTGGCAGCCATCGAGATCGCCAAGTGTCTGGCCGGCGCCCCGGTCACGGTCGCGGGCGCGGTGGTCAGTCTCGACGCCTACAGCCTGGCGATGCGCACCCATCCTTTGCTGGTCGATCCCGCCTGTCCGGTGTGCGGTCAGTCGTCCGCACCGGAGCAGCGCCCCGTGACGCTGGTCTCGCGCAAGGTGCATTTCATGCAGGACGGCGGACATCGCAGCGTCGCCCCGGAACAGACGCTGCGCGACTACGAGCCTCTGGTCAGTCCCATCGCCGGTGTCGTGAGCCAGCTTGCGCCAGTCCACGCGGCTGCGGGCATCGCGCACGTCTATGTCGCCGGACACAATTCGGTCTTGCGGTTGGACTCGCTCGCGCATCTCAAGCGCGGTCTGCGCAATGCCAGCGCCGGCAAGGGGGTCTCGGAGACCCAGGCCAAGGCCAGCGCGCTGTGCGAGGCCATCGAGCGCTACAGCGGCGAACGCCAGGGCGACGAGACGATCATCGCCGCCAGTCATTGCGCGATGCGCGAACGCCACGGCGACGCGGTGATCCACCCCAACGCGGTGATGGGCTACAGCCCGCGCCAACTGGCCGAACGGGATGCCTGGAACGCGAAAGAATCCAAGTTCAACCGCGTCCCCGAGCCGCTCGACGAGACCTTGCCGATCGACTGGACGCCGGTGTGGTCGCTGACGCAGGCACGATACAAATACCTGCCGACCCAGTTGCTCTATTACGCCTCGCCCGCCAGCGCGGACTGCGACCGCTTCTTCGCCATGGGCTGCTCCAACGGCAATGCCTCGGGCAACAACCTGGAAGAGGCGGTGCTGCAAGGCTTGTTCGAACTGGTGGAGCGCGATGCGGTGGCCCTGTGGTGGTACAACCGGCTGCGCCGGCCGGGCGTGGACCTGGCGAGCTTCGGCGAACCCTGGTTGCTCCACCTGGCGGCGTATTATGACGGACTGGGGCGTGACACCTGGGCCCTGGATGTGACCAGCGATCTGGGCATTCCGGCCTTCGTGGCGGTCTCGCGCTTGCGCGCCACCGACCAGGACCGGCTGCTGTTCGGCCTGGGCTGCCATCTGGATGCGCGCATCGCCCTGCAACGGGCCTTTGCGGAGATGAACCAGATGCTGGGGTTGGCGCGGGAAGGTCAGGAGGCGGGCGAGCTGACGATCGAAGACGATGAGACCCGCCACTGGCTGACCACGGCCACACTGGCCAATCAGCCCTACCTGGCGCCGGATGACCGCGTGGCGCAACGCTGCCTGGCGGACTTCCCCCAGGACTATCGCGGCGACCTGCTGGAAGACATCACCCTGTGCCGGCGGATCATCGAGGCCAAGGGTCTGGAACTGCTGGTGCTGGATCAGACCCGCGCCGATGTCGGGATGCCGGTGGCCAAGGTGGTCGTGCCGGGGCTGCGCCATTTCTGGGCACGCTTCGGGCCCGGACGACTCTACGAGGTGCCCGTGGCGATGGGCTGGCTGGAACGTCCGCTGACCGAAGACCAGCTCAACCCGATTCCGATGTTCTTTTGAGGCCGCCGACCATGGCTCACGATTTTCACCTCCAGTTGCGTCCCGGTGTCCGGTTACAGCCGGACGGCGCCGACCTGTTGCTCGCCCGCGCGGATGGGCAGGCCTTGCGCCAGCGCGCGCCGGGGGGGGGCCTGCGGACCCTGCTCCAGACCCTGAGCGAGGCGGGCGGGCGCGCCGATGACCTGATCGCGCTGGCCCAAGAGGCCGAGCCGACCGCGCCGGCCGTGTCGCTCTATTACCTGCTGGCCAGTCTGGAACGTCGCTGCTGGCTGTCCTATACGCTCGTCCAGGATGGGCAGACCCTGGCGACCCTGGAGCCCATGACCCAGGCCTTCCGTCTCGTGGCCGTGGACGACGCGGCGCCGGGCTACCGGCTGTCGCGCTTCGCCTGGACGCGGCGCGACGGGGAGGCGACGCTGGTGGAATGCAGCCTGGGGCCGGCGCGCCTGCGCCTGCGCGACGGGCGTCTGGCGGCTGCGCTCGGCCTGCTGACCAGGCCCCAGACCGCGGCGACCCTGGCGGCGGCACGGCCCGACCTGACGCCCGCCACCGTGACGGGGTTACTCGCCCTGCTGGCAAGTATACCGGCGGTCTTTGCGTGCGACGCGGCCGGCTCCCTCCCGGAGGACCGCGACCCGGCGCTGCGCCAGTGGGAATACCACGACCTGCTCTTTCATTCCCGCAGCCGCATGGGGCGGCACGACTATCCGCTCGGCGGCACCTTCCGGTTTCTGGGCCAACTGCCCCATGCACCGGCCCTGAAGGCGCCGGCTGGCGGGCCCCGGTTCCCCCTGCCGCGGCCAGACCCAGCCGCCCCTGGCCCGGACTTCTTCGCCGTGGTCGAGGCGCGCCGTTCGGTGCGCCGTTATGGCGATACGCCGCTGAGCCTGGAGCAACTCGGCACCCTGCTCTGGCATAGCGCCCGGGTGCAGAGTCATCGGCCGGCCGATCCAAACGACGCCCGGCAGTACGAGACCACACTGCGCCCCGTCGCCGGCGGCGGGGCCATGCATGAGTTGGAGCTGTATCTGACCGTCACCCGCTGCACTGGGCTGGAGCCAGCCCTTTATCGATATGATCCACTGGTCCATGAACTGGAGTGGATTGCCGCGCCGAGCGCCGACACCCAGGCCCTGCTCAATGGCGCCATGGCCGCCGCCGCCCTGGAGGTCCCGCCGGATGTGCTCATCACGCTGGCCGCGCGCTTCGGGCGCATGGCCTGGAAATATGAGGGCATGGCCTATGCGGTGACCCTCAAGCACGTCGGAGTGCTGTATCAGCAGTTCTATCTGGTCGCCACGGCCCTGGGCCTGGCTCCCTGCGCGCTGGGCGCCGGGGACTCGGACCGCTTTGCCGCTGCCGCGGGGACGCATTATTACGAGGAGACCTCGGTCGGGGAATTTGCGCTAGCGGGTACGCCGGGGTGATCATGAATCCGAAAGACGCACCAGGTAGAGCCTGGCGGCACGGGTCGAAAATACATGTTCTTTCTCGGGGAGATCTGGCACGTGAGAGCAAACCAGATGTCAGCAGAGGCATGAGTTGCGTTGACGCCCGGTGAAAGCCGGGACGAGCGAAGGGCCGAAGAGTCGCGAGAGGACCACAGTCTGGATCGGATGTGGAAGGCGCGAAGGTAACCGACACGCTCCCGGCGTTGCAACAGCGGCAACTACCGGGGTGGCGGGCTGAGTTCGAGCGGGTGGATTCCCGCACCGGGCGAGGCGCGTGGTGGCCGAGTTTTCCGGGTCCCGAGTCCAGACGCAAGAAAGTATGGTGTCTTCCTGAGTCAACCGGATAGGCATGTCAGACGATACGCCAAACGCCTTGGCGGCTTCTCCGATTCGTACCATGTGTGGATATGCCTGCCCCCAGAACTCCTGCAAGGGCCTGATGTCTTGATCATGGGGCCACCCCGCGGCCATACTATCCGCCTGGTTTCATTCCCACCACCGTATAGGCGGTCAGCGTGCAAAGAAAACCGCCGGATTGGCTCAGGGCCTGCGCTTGCAGCACCCATTGCTCAGCAACCGCTGGTGTGAGACGACCGGCGGCCACCGCCCGTGCCACGGTTTGGCACAGATTGTAGACACGATCGGCAAGTGCGAAATCAGTGATCACTGAAACTGAGGGCTCCAGCATCACATTGCGCAGTCCCGCCGCCAGGAAATAGTGTTTCAGGTAGCGGCCAATCCAGCGATTCTTGAACGAGTCCGCCCACAGTGTCTCGATGATGCTCGTCGCGTCGTCATGGTGACCGGTGACGGCAAAGGTTCCCCAATCATTGTCGTATGCCAGCAATAGTCCCCCCGGCACCAGCACCCGAACCATTTCACCAATCACCTGTTCGGGGTCGCTGAGGTGCTGCAAGGTACGGTCTATCCGGCAGCGATTAACGCTTTGATCGGGAAAGGGAAGTGTGCTTGCATCCGCCTGGATGAAGGTCGCGCGTGCGTCGACCGGGGTGCGGGCGAGCGCTTGCTCAACCATCAGAAAGCTGGCGTCCACACCCGCGACGATCCCGTCCGGGCCCACGCGTTCCGCCATGCGAAAGGCGTCGTCTCCGAGTCCGCAGCCAATCTCCAATACGCGAAGCCCCGCAGACAGGTCGAGCAACTCGTAGCTGCGCTGTTTATACGCCCTGAAATACGCTAGAGAATCGAGCAAGGCCAGGCAGTGCTGATAGGCGCTGGGGTCATCGCACGCATCGACATCGGCAAAGCCGGACGCCAGATATTCATTGCACATCGTTCGTCACCGTCTCGTCCTGTCATGGTTCCCTGTCAGGCCGGTGGCAGATTGCCGCCGGTCAAGCCGGGCGGCCACCGCACTTGCATGACGCCCGCATGATAATTATCATATATATTTTACGCCGTGCGATAACCTGCTAATGTCCCATTTGTCCCTGTTCGAGATCCACTCATGACCGCACCGACGACACTATCGCGAAGAACAGCGTTGAAGATCGGCGCCGGCGCCCTGCTGGCCTCTTTCTCGGCGTGGCGATTCGGTGGCCTTATCGCCAACAGCCTGGCGGACGACGATCGCATTCTATTATTATATGCCACGAAATATGGCGCTACCAGGGATACGGCGCAATGGATCGCCGACGGGCTGCAAAGGCCCGTCGAGTTGGTCGACATCCGGGATTCGGCAAATCCCGGCGGTTACGGCGAGAAGACACGGTTTATCCTGGGTTCCGCCGTGTTAACTGAAGGGCCGATGCGCACGATGTGCGATTATATCAGAGAGCACGCGAGCGTTCTGAACGGGCGGGTGGTGGCGACATTCGTGGTCTGCGGAACGTCACTCGACAGTGAGAAAGGCCAAGCACGCATCGCCTCTTACCTGTCGCAGCTCAACGCGCCGCTGCGCCCCGCGCCGACATTGTCACGGGCCTTCGGCGGGCGTTTGATGGTAGCCAAGTTGACGGACGAGGACCGTGATGCGCTCACACGCTACTACGCCATCGCCCGGCAGCAACCGCTGGCAGACTGGGACCGCACCGACCCACGCATCGCCGCGCAGTTCGCCGATCAACTCAGGGGGAGCGTCTTCAACAATTGACTACCTGATCTTGTCAAGCGCTCCGGGTCCCGCTCTTCGCCCGAGCCGCTGCGGGTGATTCGAGGAGCCATCATCAGCGACTGGAGAAGAATTTGAACGACCAAGCCAAGCATTATCAGCAGCTCATCGCCAAGTGCTGGGCCGACGAGGCCTTCAAGCAGCGGCTCCTGGCCGATCCGGCGGGGACGCTCAAGGCCGAGGGCATCGCGGTGCTCGAGGGCGTCCGGGTGCAGGTGGTGGAGAACACCGCACACTTGTTCACGGTCGTGATTCCGTCAAAGTCCACCTGATGAATCGCCCCTTGGTGCTGACCCGGCCGCGCAACCCGCCGTGCAGCCATCGATACCAACGCCAAACGTACAGCCGGAGCCGGTGGCGATCCGGCTCCCTGCTCATGAAGCTGGCGCGCCCGGGTGATGAGTCGGTCGATGGACTGCTTGGCGGACCGCAGTGTCCGGCCCGGTCGGAAGCGATACCCGAGGAAATCAAACCCCTTGATGGTCTTGCCGATGAAACGCTTTTCGGAGTTGAACGCGCAGATCCGCCAAGCCGGCCGCCAGCCGCCCCCGGTTGTCCGGCGACCAGCGAACCAGGCGATGGCCTTCCTCGATCCAGCTTCCATCAAGTGACAACATCGGCACAGTCTAACGACAAAAGCCCTGCTATGATTCATTCCCCAACACTCAACCCCCTCTAATCCGGAGGGTGATTCCGGGCGAGGGGGGTGCTGTTACTCTCTGCATTGGCAGACGCCCTGCACGAGCGCTTCGGCGAGACGTCATTAGCCGATGAAAGATAATCTATTCAACGCATTAGGTGCGGCCTAGTCGCCGGGGACGACGTCATGCTCTTCCGTCCCCAGGCCCTGGCCAAGGTCACCGATCCCGACCAACTCGATTGGGCACTGCGTATCGTACGGCCCCGGCATGTGCTGGGGTTCGGCCTCGTGGCCGGCGTCCTGGTCGCCGGTCTGATCTGGAGCATGGTGTCCACGGCGCCGGTCAAGGTCGGGGGGCCGGGCGTGCTGCTTTCCCCCGCCGGCGTCTCCTCCGTCACGGCGCTGGATGCCGGGCACGTCGATCAGTTCTTGGTCCAGCCCGGTGACCGGGTCGCGAAGGACCAGCCCATCGCGCTGCTGCGCCAGCCCGAGCGGCTCGATGCGCTCCAGACCGCCGAGGAGGAGGCGCGCGCAGTCCGGGATCGACACCAGGCACTGCAAGAGGAATTCGTCGCCCAGGATCGTCACCGGGCCGAGTTGATGACCCGGATGCGCGAGGCCTCCGCGAGCCGGGTGGAAAGCCTGGAGACGCAAGGTGCCAGCCTGGGCAAGCGCCGCGAGGGGGAGGCGCATCTGCGTGAAAAAGGCCAGATCAGCGGGATCAATCTCTTTGAAACCGAGACGCAACTGGCACAGGTCAAGCATGACCTGGCCACGGCGCGCAACCGGATCACCGAACTGGCCCTGGAGCACGAGCAGCAGGCGGATAAACGGCACCAGGAGTTGGTCGAGCTGCGCATCCAGGCGCAGAATCTGACACGGCACGCCGAGAACCTGCGCCGGGAATACGAGCGTAAACGCCAGGTACTCGCCATCACCTCCGGCATCGTCGCCGAGTTAGAAGTCGATCTCGATGACCCGGTGTCCTCCGGTCAGACGATTGCCCGTCTGCTGGTGGACGATGCGGCCGGGGAGGATACCAGGCTGACGGCGATCGCCTACCTGCCGGCCGCCGTGGGCAAGAAGGTGAAATCGGGCATGCCCGCCCGGGTCTCGCCCTCCACCGTCAAGGTTGAACTCGATGGTTACATCTTGGGCCAGGTGGTCCGCGTGGCGGAACTGCCGGCGAGTCGGGAGGCCATGACGAACCGCCTGGAAAACGCGGCGCTGGCTGACGAAATCCTCAAGGGCGGCACCCCCATCGAGATCGAGGTGGCGTTGCAGCGGGCCGCGGATACGCCCAGCGGCTATGCCTGGTCATCAGGCAAGGGGCCGCTGATCCGGATCGAGCCGGGCACCCTGGCCCGCACGGAGGTGGTGGTGGAGCGTGTCCACATCATCAGTCTACTGTTCCCGGCCATGGATTACGTCTTCGGCTGGATCAAGTCACGATGAACGCCCGCCGGCCGGTCCTGGGGGTGGTCCGGACCCCGACGATCTTGCAGATCGAGGCATTGGAGTGCGGGGCCGCCGCCCTGGCGATGGTGCTGGCCCATTATGGGCGCTGGGTGCCGCTGGAGGAGCTGCGGGTCTTGTGCGGCGTATCGCGCGACGGCAGCAAGGCGATCAATGTGGTCAAGGCCGCCCGGAGCCTGGGGCTGAAGGCGCAGGGCAAGCGCCTGGAGCCGGCCGACCTGGCGAGCCTGCCGGTGCCGGCCATCCTCTTTGTCAATATGAACCACTTCGTGGTCTTCGAGGGGGTGACGAAACAGGGGTTCCAGATCAACGATCCGGGCGGCGGGCGGCGCACCATCCCCGCGGATGAGTTCGACGGCATGTTCACCGGCCTCGTGCTGGCCTTCGAGCCGTCAGACGACTTCCAGCCGGGCGGCGCGGCACCGGCGATCCTGCCCGGCCTCTGGGCCATGGCGCGCCAGTCGCTGCGGCCACTCACGCTCCTGGCCGTGGCCGGGGTCCTGCTGGCGGTGTTCAGTCTATTACTGCCGGGTTTCCAGCGTATTTATCTCGACCGCATCCTCATCGAGCGGTTGGATGACTGGGTCTATCCGCTGGCGATCATGCTGGGCATCATCGCGCCCCTGGTTGCCTTCCTGACCTGGCTGCATGGGCGGCTGATGGCGAGCATCGGCGCCAAGCTGTCCATCGTGCTGTCGAGCCGCCTGGTTTGGCATGTGCTGCGCCTGCCGGTGCTCTTTTTCACCCAGCGCTATGCCGGCATGATCAGTAGCCGCGTGGCGCTGGCGGATCAGTTGGTGCTGGTCGCCAGCCAGGGGCTGTCCCAGGTCCTGATCAATGTTTCGCTGCTGCTGCTGCTGACGCTCGTGATGCTGCAGTACAGCGTGTCGCTGACCCTGATCTGCCTCGGCCTGACCCTGTTCAACGCACTATTGTTCCAGCGTCTGCGCAAGGCGATGGGCGAGGCCTCCGAGAAGGTCGCCATGCAGCAGGTGAAGATGGAGGGCAAGGCGATGCAGGGGCTGCGCATGATGGAGACGCTGAAATCGACCGGCACCGACGGCTTGTTCTTTGCCAAATGGGCCGGGCTGCAGGCACTCTACATCAACGCCCAGCAGGAGATCAGCCGGCGCGAGGCCCTGATCGCGGCCCTCCAGACCTGGCTTGCGAGCCTGACGACGGCGGCGGTGCTGGTGATCGGCGGTTACTACACCATGTTCGATCGCTTCAGCATCGGCATGCTGGTGGCCTTCTCGACCATCGCCATACTCTTCACCCAGCCGGTCGCGCTCCTGGTCAACCTCGCCGGCACCCTGCAGCAGACCAAGGGCCCGCTCGCCCAGGTGGACGACACCTATCCCCAGGCGACGGAGTTCAGGGGCTTGACGGCACCGGCCGCAGGGCCCCGGCGAACCGCCACCGCGCCACTGCGGCGACTGACGGGGCAGGTGCACATCGAGTCGGTATCCTTTGGCTATGCCCCGCTGGACCCGCCCTTGATCCGCGATTTTTCGCTGGAGATGACGCCGGGCAGCCGGGTGGCCCTGGTCGGGGGCTCGGGCAGCGGCAAGTCGACGGTCGGCAAGCTGCTGACTGGCCTGCTGGAGCCCCAGGCGGGGCGGATCGCCTTCGATGGTGTACCCATGGCGGAGGTCCCCCGGGACATCTTACGCAATTCATTGGCGGTGGTGGATCAGGACATCGTCCTCTTCGATGGCAGCGTGCGCGACAACATCAGCCTGTGGGACGAGACCCTGCCCCAGGAACACCTGGTCGCTGCCGCCAAGGATGCGATGATCCATGACGTCATCCTCAGCCGTAAGGGCGGTTATGAGGGGCCGATCGAGGAGAACGGGCGCAACCTGAGCGGCGGCCAGCGCCAGCGCCTGGAGATCGCCCGCGCCCTGGCGGGCAATCCGACCTTGCTGGTGCTGGACGAGGCGACCAGCGCCCTGGATACGGTGACCGAGCAGGCGATCATGGACAACCTGCGCCGACGCGGCTGTACCTGCCTCATGATCGCCCATCGCCTGAGCACGATTCGTGATTGCGACGAGATTATCGTCATGCACCAGGGCCAGATCCTGCAACGCGGCACCCATGCCCAATTGATGGCCGAGGACGGCGCTTACCGCCGGTTGATCGAGACATGACGCACTTGAATGCCTGGCCGGAACGCCTGGTCACTGCGGGCCGGAGTGAGTGCCGCAGCGGTCATCAGCCGCTGCGCCTCGACGACCCCGAACGGGTCTGGCTGGTGCGAGCGGGCCAAGTGGAGCTCTTTCTGGTCAGCCTGCTCGCGGATGGGGCCGCGGGACCACGCCACCACCTGGCGAGCGTCGCGGCCGGCGGCTTGCTGCTGGGGATTGCGGCCGAGGGACCGGCCGACTTCACCCTGCTGGCGGTACCCCATGCCGATACGCAATTGTTGGAGTGGTCCTTCGCGTCGCTCGCGACGCAATCCGACGCCGCCGATGTCATTCCCGCCCTGGCCCCGGCGCTGGAGCTCTGGCTGCGCGCCTTGAGCGGGGGCATGGCCCAGTGGGCGACGCCGCGCCCGGTGATCGGCTATGGGATCGGTGCGGATGAGGCCATCGCGATCCCTGCCGGGCAGCGATGCAGCGGCCAGCATGCGCTGGCCTGGATCCGGCTGGCTCCGGCGGCGGGGATCTTCCTCGATATCCAGGAACTTCCGCCCGCCGTGGGCGACCTGACCTTCCCGCTGGCACCGGAGGCCTGGTGGCTGGCCACGACGCAGTTAGCGCTGCACTCCCGTCCAACGGCGGCGGCGCTGATGGATGGCGATGCCTGGGCGGGCGTCGCGACCCTGCACCGGCTCCTGTTCGAGGCCGCCGACCTGAATCTGCGTCTGGCCAATGTCGATGAATACAACCGTCTGCAGGCGCGCCGAGTCACCACCGAGGCCGCGCGCAATCATGCCTTCAAGGACTTGATGTCGGTGACGGCGGCACACGCCCAGGCCTCTATCGCCCCAGTTCGAGGCGACAGCCCACTGGTCGGGGCCTTACGCCTGATCGGCCGGGAGGAGGGTTTCGAGGTCCGGCTCCCGGCGACCGCGAAGCCGGGGGACAGCCCCGGGCTGGAGGAGATTGCACGCAGCAGCGGCTTGCGGCTGCGGGAGGTGGCGTTGCGCGACGGCTGGTGGCGCCAAGATTTCGGCGCACTGCTGGGCTTCGACAAGGAGTCGGGGCAGCCGCGCGCCCTCCTGTCCGGTAGCCGGGGTCCACCACGGCTGATCGACCCCGCCACGGGCGATGAACTGGCCTTCGACGCGGCGCGGGCACGTCTGGCCCCGACTGCCTTCGAGCTGACCGCGCATCTCCCTTTCAGGGCCATGACGTTTCGCGACCTCCTGGGGTTCGCCCTGGCGCGCGGCTGGCGCGATGCGGTCCCGATGCTGGTGACCGGGGCTATCCTCGGACTCCTTGGCTTGGCGACGCCGATCGGCACTGCCTATATGATCGATACCGTCATTCCCGGCCACGAGGTGGGCTTTCTGGTCGAGATCGGCCTGGTGTTGGCGGTGCTGGGTGGCACGGCCTTTATCATGAACTATGTCGGTACCCTGGCTTTTTCCCGGGCCGAAAGCCGCACTGGCCGCGCGCTGCAATCCGGCATGATGGACCGGATGCTGCGCTTGCCGATGAGCTTTTTCCAGGGCTATTCCTCCGGCGACCTGGCGACCCGCGTCATGGCCATCACCCAGATCCAGACCCTGGCATCCACCGCCAGTGTCAATGCGATCCTGAGCGGCATCTTCGGTTTTTTCAGCTTCGCACTGATGTTCTATTACGACACCCGCTTGGCGCTCTGGGCGGCGCTGCTCATCAGCGTTTATTGCGTACTGAGCATGCTGCTGGGCTATCTGCGCCTGCGCCAGGAACGTCCCTTGGCCGCGTTGACCGGCAAACTGAATAACAGCCTGCTGCAACTCATCCTGGGGGTGGCCAAGATCCGGCTTGCGGCCGGCGAGGATCGCGCCTTCGCCCGCTGGGCCAGTCTCTTCGCCCAAGGCCGCCGCCATCAACTGGCCGCAAAACGGATCGGCGCCTGGCAGGCGGCCCTCAACCAAACCTTGACCCTGGCCGGGTTACTGCTGTTTGTCCTGCTCATCGGCAAGCCCTCCGCGAACGGGAATCTGATCGCCATCGGTGCCTTCGCCGCCCTGCTCGTGTCCTTTCAGAATTTCGCCGGCAGTCTCACCCAGATGCTCCAGGTCGCGACCGATCTGATCGCGATCCAGCCCCAGGTGGCGCGCGCCCGGCCCTTGCTGGAGGCGACGCCGGAGATCGGGGAGGACAAGGCCGATCCGGGCCCGTTATCCGGCGCCATTGAAGTTTCACATCTGCACTTCCGCTACGCTCCGGAGGGGCCTCTGATCCTGGACGATGTGTCGCTGGCGGTCGCCCCCGGGGAGTTCATTGCCCTGGTCGGGGCCTCCGGGTCAGGCAAATCGACGCTGCTGCGCCTGTTGCTGGGTTTCGATACGCCGGAGAACGGCGGCGTCTTCTTCGACGGCCAGTCCCTGGCCAGCCTCGACGCCACCGCCATTCGCCGCCAGATGGGTGTGGTGATGCAGAACGCCCAGCCGATGCCGGGCTCACTGTTCGATAATATCGTCGGCGCCGCCGGCGGCACTCTGGACGATGCCTGGGAGGCAGCACAGCGGGTGGGGCTGGCGGAGGACATCGGCCAGATGCCGATGGGAATGCAGACGGTGATCCTCGAAGGCGGCGGCGCACTCTCGGGCGGTCAGATGCAGCGGCTGATGATCGCCCGGGCCGTCGTGGGCCGCCCCAAGATACTGCTGCTCGACGAGGCGACCAGCGCACTCGACAATCGTACCCAGGCGGTGGTGACCGATAGCCTGGAGCGTCTGCGGGTGACACGGGTGGTGGTGGCGCACCGTCTCAGTACCGTCGTCCACGCCGATCGCATCTATGTCTTGGCGGGCGGACGCATCGTCGAGGCAGGGAATTATGACGCGCTGATGGCGACCAATGGGGTATTCGCCCGACTGGCCGAGCGGCAGCTCACCTAGAAAGATCGGTTGTACCACCAGGACACAAAGGACACAAGGAGTTGACAACTCGCAGTGAGGATGCAGCGCGAGGGGGCTAAACGCTGCCCCTGGGGAACGTCCTCAACAACTGAGCGTATTGCCGTATCAGCCATACCAGCCGCTCAAACAGGCTGCTCGCGGCATACAATGTCTCCTTGATCTGGGCGCCGCGGTCGTCGGATTGTCGCAGAAGTTGGTGGCGTAGCTTTTCGATGACCTCGGCGCGGTCGCCGCTCAGTGCGTGCAGAAGCTCCAGATCGTCCGGATCGGGCGAGAGCGCGGCATCGTGCAGGGCCAGCAAGAGGAAGTGCAAGGCCTCGGTGATGTTGCTTTCCAATGCCTGGTTGCCGCTTGCGGCGGTGGGCCTGGTACGCGCAAGCAACCCGTCGAGTTCATACACGCCCTCGCGCAAATCATCGATGAGGCGATTACGGCTTTGCAGATTGAGCATGCGGTCCAAGGCCAGGCGGTCCTGCTGGCGGTTGATCAGCTCGGTAATGAAGGTGGCGATCTGACCGGCCAGGGCCCGGTTGCCCTGGAGCAGGGCCGGGATGGATGTCGACAGCTCCCCGGTGCGTTCCATATCGGCCGCGCTGAGATAGGCCGGGAGACAGTTCAGCAGTCGGCCCTGTTCCCGTTCCACCAGGTCAAGGGCCGTCAGTGCGTCATCCAAGGCCAGGTCGAAGATGTACTTGGGCCGGGCGAGGGCCTCCTCGCAGCTGGGCGGCGAGTAGTGTCGGAGCAGGCGACGGACGGGGCCGGCGCCCAGGCTCATCACCAGTGCACCCAGCAGTTGGTACAGCAGGAAGACCCAGGCCGCCTGCCGCCCGATGTTGGCTGAAAGACTGGTCACCAAGGCCTTCATCAGGGGCCAGCCGAATTTCAGCTCCAGGGCCAACAGGATGACTAGGATGCCGCCCGCCACACACCGGAGTCCGATCTGCAACAGGGCCAACTGGCGGGCGGTACCACGCAGGTTGGCGGTCATTAACCAGAGATTGGCGGCGGCGCCCAGGTTGGCGCCGTAGATGACGAGGATGGTGCCGTCGATGGTGAGGAGGCCGTCAGTGGTCATCGCGACGGCGATGATCGCAGCCGTGGATGCGGGGAGTATTAGTGCCATTGCCGCCCCCGCCAGGAATAGCAGACGGCGGTAGTGGGCAGCCGACTGCAGCAGCTCCCGCACCTCGTGCATTTCACGCAGTGGGGCCGCGCCCTGCTTGATGAATTGGAGGCCGAGAAAGAGCAGGGCGAGCCCCAGAAGTGCCCCGACCGGGTGGCGCCAGCGGTCGGATTTGTTCACATCGAAATAATAGACCAAACCCACCGCCCCCAGCAGGAAGAGCACCGCCAGATGGATATCGACCGTCGCTACCATGACGATGGCGGCGGTGCCCAAATTGGCCCAGATCACCAGGGGCATGGCCTGGCGGATCGTCACCAGGCCTGCCGTATTCATGCTGGTGGCGATCAAGGTGACGGCGATGGGACTCTGGGTCAGAGCCCCGGACAGGACCCCCAGGAGACCCGCCCGCCAGGGCTTATGCACCGCCCAGGCCACGCGTTCCCGCAAGCCGCGGCCAGCGATCTGTTTGAGATGGCTGCCGATCAGCTTGATGCCAATGAAGAACAGCCCAAGCCCGCCGAGGATGTCAGCGAAAATAACGGTCATCTGAAGTTTCCTACTCTTGATCGGGGGCCTTGGCCATCATTCCGCCTATGTTAGTGCCTGACAGGAAACTCGCATTTTCCAGCGCCGGCTATTCGTGACGGCCGGGAAATCCGCGGTCGAGTCATCCCGGACGACGCGGATATCTTCAATTAATGCCAAACGCGTCAGCCAAATGAGAGTGGCTCGCATTACGGGTGAATTCCGGGCACACCCCTCCCACCGGCTGCATTCCCAATGCCCGGCAGCGGTGCTTAAGCGGCGCGACGATAGGAACCGCGCTGTCGCTCCCGCGCCTCGGCTTTTTGCTGGCGCAGCAAGGCGCCGACCCGCTGAATATTGCGTGCCACCACCGCTAGTGCGACATAGCGCTTGAAGCCGTCGATGCCATGATCCAGACAGAGATCCAGGCCATGCACTTCCAAGTCATTGATGGCAGATTCCACCGCGGAGTGCTGATGACGTAAGTGGATAAACGCGGGGTCATGCTCACGTTCGACTTGGACCAGTGAGAGCTTGCCCTTTTTCGGCATCACCACCTGCGGGATCATTGCCGCCAGTTCCGTTTGATTGTTCGGGCTGTGGAAGCTTTTGTCAAAGCTGGCGCTGGTGATACGCGGATAACGCGCGCGGGTCTCGGTCAGCAGGGGGGCGGCGACCTGGTCGTCCGTGGTCTTCTGCATCACCTGATGATGGAGGATAAAGCGGTATTGGTCTTCCACCACGGCCACGCGTAACCCCAATTCGACCGGCACGCCCGCCTTGCCTTTGCTGATCCACTCGGTGTGGGGCTGAAAGAGCGAAAACACTTTTTCATTATGCGGGATGATCTGCCCCAGCAAGACCCGGCGACGGATCTGGTCGATTTGGCGCTCGGCGTGGACAAGATACAGTTCCACCGGTTCGAGGAAGGCCGCCGGTACCTGGCCGACCAGCAACATCCAGAGGGTCTCCCTGACCCGGGCCAGCAAGACCTCAGCGGCTGCCAGGTAGTCACGGTGCGCTTGGCGCACCGCCTCCTGCTTCGCCGCCCGTTTCTCCGGGTCCTTGGCGGTGGAGTACTTCAAGCGCTGTACCTGCCGAAACAGTTTCTTGAACTGACGCAGCTGATAGGCGCTCTGACGCCACTCAGTCACGCCCATGTCGGCACACAGCCCAGCGATGATTTCAATCACTTTGCGCATCGCATCCCACAACAGATTGATGTCCGTCGGATAATGAACATCGGTTCTGACCACGAACGAATCAGCGCGGACCGCCAGCGCGGCGTCGGGACTTTTTTTGCCAAGGCGTGCCCGGCTGCGACCACGACCTGATTGATGCGATCCAAGAGTTCCGGCGTGAACAGGCGCAGGTTGTCTTTGAGCGTTTGCAGTTGATAGCGGTCGCGCTCATCCTCCGCCCAGCCAGCATGCCCGAGCATCTGGCGCAGGGTCTTATGCTCATTGGCCAGTTCCTGCACCCGGTCAGAATCGATGTTCGGTCCTAGGCGCAGCGTGCCCAGCACCAGCATCGCCCACTGGTCCATGCCCGGCCGCCCCGTGTGTGCATCGGCCTTGCCGTGGACCCCGTCGGGTATGACGTCCGCCAGAATCGCGAATAGTTGCTCCCGCACCTCGGGGGTGACGTAAATGTACTGCAAGCCACGCAACAGCTGTGGGATGTCATCTCGGGACTTCGGGTCACACTGGATGGCGGCAATGTCCTGTTCACCGAGCTTCCATTGGGGGGCGATGACTTGGCGCATGGGCTATTCGAATGGCAACGTTTATGATGACTCATTGCAGTGGAAGACTTGGCGCATTCACAAAAGTGCGACTGCACCCCACCGGACCCAGAAAATCCATCGGTTACCGCTTGGTATCATGCCCCATCGATTAGGGGCGGCGCCAAACTTCAACCATGGGGTCAGATTATAAGAGATTGAGCGAGAAAGTGCTTTGCGGTTTCTGGCCAGGCACTAACTTAATGGCATTGAGGTCGGGTCTACGCCATCGCTCATTATTCATCTTGTCGATCATCACACCGGAACCCACCGTATCCACGGCCGCCATAATCGACCCCAGGAGATAAGGGGCGATTGCCGCCGGGACCCAGGTCGGTGGTGCCGGCCGGTAATACTCGCCGGGCAAGGCAAACACGGGTTGCGCCGCCACCCGCGCCAGTTCGGCGCCGCCAAGCACACCGGTCAGGACAGCCATCAGCAGTCCGGCGGCGGCACCGATTAGCAATGCGAAGATTCGCGCGCGGCCAGGGGACCACACCGCCAAGCCGAAGATCGTCCCGAGGGTAACCGCAGCGATCAGCACGGTGCCCAGGCCCATGACCAGCATGCCAAGAGCCAAAAAGTCGCGCAGTTGGGCGCCCGCCAGCCCCATGCTCTGACCGGCGATCATGCTGTAGATCAATAGCATCAGGGCCACGATCGCGTGCTGGATACTCACGCTCAGGGTGGTCGACCAGGGCGGGCGATCCGACGCGAGATAGAGCATGTCGCGCGGCTTCTCGCGTTTGCCTTCGGCAAACGGCGGCAAGAAGCGGTTGACGACTGCTGGCGGTTGGGCTGCATTCTGCATTTTGATAACTTTTTCGCAGTGCGGTTTTGCTTGGCCGCGGGAACCGCTGGTCGCAGCGGCCAAGGATGGTATGATCGGCCAAGTGTTTCTCAGCCGCAAGGACGGCCACGAGGGGCTGCAATCCCACCCGCCGGCAGCGGCACTGCTGAGACCGGCCCGAGTTGGAGGAGATTGCACACGCCAGCATCGCCGCGCGTGCGTGCGGTGACCTTAGTGGGACGGCGGGTGGCGGCACGATGTTGGGCCACTATTGGCCCCGAACGAACGAGACTCCGATGAACTGAAGAAAGCATTTCGATCATGTTCTGCCTCCCTTTGTTGACGCAACCAGGGAGAAGCCCCGCGATATGCTGTATATCGCCCACGAAACACCGCCCCTACCCACGGTCCTGGCAGTGGGCATCCAGCACCTGCTGGTTGCGCTGATGCTTTTGATCTATGTCGTTATTGCCGGCAAAGGCATCGGTCTTGCGGACGCGCCGCTGCGGGATTTCGTATCCCTGTCTGTGGTCGTCATGGGTCTTGGCACCTTGCTCAACAGTTTGACCACCCGGGTCAGCGCGGGCCACCTCTTGGTGCATATCCCGGACCCGGTCATGATGACGGCGTTCATCGCTGTGACCACTGCCTTTGGCCCGAGCGCGGCGGCGGGCGGACTGCTGGTAGGGGGCATCGTCGTTTTTGGGTTGGGACGCTTTTTGCCCCGGCTACAAGTCCTTTTCCCGCCCGAAGTGACCGGAATTCTGTTGGTCCTGCTCGGCATGAGCCTGATCCCGGGCGGCATAGAACGCGCTATTGGGCTGGACCGCGGCGGCATCAATGCGACGTCCATACTGATCGCCGGGACCGCCTTGGGATCATTGGTTGCTGTCTCGGTGTGGGCGGGGGAGCGCGTTCGTGTGCTGGCCCTGATCATCGGTGCCGCGGCGGGGATGCTGGTGGCGGTGCTGACCGGCGAATTTGGCGCCGCAGAGCTGGCCAGGGTCGTGACCCAGCCGCCGATTTCGCTCCCGATTGGCAATTACATCCCGCCAACGCCCACCTGGGTTCCGGCGGCGATTATCCCCCTTGTCCTGATCCTAGTGATCAATGCTGTCGACGCGCTGGGGGGCGGGGTGGTGATTGACAAGATGAATAATGACAAGTGGCGGCGCACTGATCTCCCGATGATCGGCCGTTTGTTGAACGGTATGGGACTGTGCACTATCGTCAGCGGCCTCGTCGGCACCTTGTCCACCGGCATCTCATCGGCCAATCTCGGCCTCGCGCATATGACCGGGGTCGCGGCGCGGCGGGCGGGAACGATGACCGGTCTGCTGCTCATCGCGCTTGCGTGTCTGCCCCAGATCGC
>NZ_CAIZIZ010000382.1 GCF_903933125.1 uncultured Lamprocystis sp.
CGTCACCCTACCGTTCGAGGTCACCCCGGCACCCATCGCGGCGGGACGCCGCTCCCACGGGGGACATTCATCTTCCGGGGTGGCTGATGTTCCTTCCATGGCCGTTAGCCGACGAGGGCAGCCTGGACGCGATGTCCTCCGGCTAAAGCCTCGACCTCCGGTCTTCTTGCGGCCGGAACGATGATCAAGGCCCGCGAGCACACCCGAGTTGACCCAATGCGCCGTGACTGCCAGGTGGTGACGGTACAGATGGCAACCGGCCGCGATGTCGCGGCCAATCTCCTGGAGGCGGAGCGGCTGATCAAGGAAGCGGCGGCGGCCGGTGCGCGCCTGGTGGTGCTGCCCGAGTGCTTCGCCTTCATGGGCCTGCGCGCGGAGGACCAACTTGACTTGCGGGAACCCGACGGCCAAGGTCCGCTCCAGTCCTTTTTGTCGCGGGTCGCCGCACAACAGCGGGTGTGGCTGGTCGGCGGCACCATCCCGCTGGCGGGACCTGAGGCCGACCGGGTCCGCGCGGCCTGTCTCGTCTTCGATGCGCGCGGTCGGCGGGTTGCCCGCTATGACAAGATTCACCTGTTCGACGTGTCCGTGCCCGGCGTCGCGCAGTGCTACCAGGAATCGGCGACCTTCGCGCCCGGCGATCAGCCGCTGGTGATCGACAGCCCCTGCGGCCGACTGGGGTTGGCGGTATGCTATGACCTGCGCTTCCCGGAACTGTTCCGGCGGATGCTCGACGAGGGTCTGGAGGTCCTCGCCATTCCGGCGGCCTTTACCGCCGTCACGGGTCAAGCCCATTGGGAGACGCTGGTGCGGGCACGGGCCATCGAAAACCTGGTCTATGTCCTGGCCGCGGCTCAGGTCGGCGTTCACGCCAACGGCCGGGAAACCCACGGGCACAGCATGATCCTGGATCCCTGGGGCAGTATCCTGGCACGGTTGCCGCAAGGTGTCGGCGTCGTCCATGGCGTCGTGGATGCGGAACATCAAGCCGCCGTGCGCAACACCTTTCCCAGTATCGAACACCGACGTTTGAAATGCGTGCTCCAGACCCGCACGATTGAGGGTTAAGTGAAGATGCGTCGACTGACCCCGCGAGCGGGGTGCAACGGCGCCATGACCAGTTTACCGACAGCGAGTCCGACTCATCCTATGAACGATCCCATCACCATCGCCCGCGACCGCATCCTGGCACCGGCCGGACTCACCGAGTACGACCTGGACCGGCTGCTCGGCCTGCTTGCGGGATCGGCGCTGGATGCCGCCGACATCTATTTCCAGAACAGCCGCCTGCAATCCTGGGTGCTGGAAGATGGGATCATCAAGGACGGCAATTTCAGTATCGAGCAAGGCGTGGGCATTCGCGCCATCTGCGGTGAAAAAACCGGTTTCGCCTACTCCGATGAAATCACCTTCCCGGCCCTGGCGCAGGCCGCCGAGGCCGCCCGCGCCATTGCCGGCGCCGGCCAGCACGCCCAGGTGCGCATCGCCAACCAGGCGGCGGTTCATCGGCTCTATGAGCCCATCAACCCGCTGGTGAGTCTGCCCGATGCGGACCAGGTGGCGCTGCTCAAGCGGGTGGATGCCGAAGCACGGCGCATGGACCCGCGGGTGACCAAGGTCAGCGCGAGCGTCGTGGCCGTTCAGGATATTGTGATGGTCCTGGCCGATGACGGCACCCTGGCCGCGGATGTGCGGCCGCTGGTACGGTTGAACGTCAGCGTGATCGCCGAAGCGAACGGCCGCCGCGAGCAGGGCGGCAGCGGCGGCGGCGCGCGGGCCGAGCTGGGTTGGCTGCTGCTGGAGGACCGCGCGCTGGGGTTCGCCCGCGAGGCGGTGCGCCTGGCCCTGACCAACCTGGAGGCGGAACCGGCCCCCGCCGGGACCATGACCGTGGTACTGGGCGCCGGCTGGCCGGGCATCCTGCTGCACGAGGCGATCGGCCACGGCCTGGAGGGGGATTTCAACCGCAAGGAGACCTCGGCCTTCGCCGGTCGCGTGGGTGAGCGGGTGGCCGCACACGGGGTGACGGTCGTGGATGACGGCACCCTGGCCGGACGCCGCGGATCGCTCAACATGGACGATGAAGGCACCCCCAGTCAGAACACCGTGTTGATCGAGGACGGCATTCTGCGCGGCTACATGCAGGACAAACTCAATGCCCGGCTGATGGGGGTGCGCTCCACCGGCAACGGCCGCCGCGAGTCCTACGCGCACCTGCCGATGCCCCGCATGACCAATACCTATATGCTGGCCGGAACCCGCGACCCCCAGGAGATCATCGCCTCGGTGGACAAGGGGCTCTATGCGGTAAACTTCGGGGGTGGACAGGTGGACATCACCTCCGGCAAATTCGTCTTTTCCACCAGCGAGGCTTATCTGATCGAGGGCGGGAAGATCGGCCGACCAGTCAAGGGCGCGACCCTGATCGGCAACGGGCCGGACGTCTTGACCAGGGTCAGCATGATCGGCAACGACCTCGCGCTCGACGCCGGCGTCGGCACCTGCGGCAAGGAGGGCCAAAGTGTCCCGGTGGGCGTGGGCCAGCCGACGATGCGCATCGACAGCCTCACGGTCGGCGGAACCACCGCCTGACGCCGGCCTGACACCAGTGACCGATAAGGACCTGATATGACCATCACCGCCACCGAGGACACGGCCGAGCGCCTGGCGCGCTTGCAGCAGCACATCGAAGATCTCTTGCGGGAGGCCAAAGACCGGGGCGCCAGTGCCGCGGAAGCGTCGGTCGGCAGCAGCGCGGGCCTGGAGGTTTCAGTGCGCCTGGGCGAAGTGGAGACCGTCGAGCACACCCGCGATAACGGGCTCGGCATCACCGTCTATTTCGGCCATCGCAAAGGCTCGGCCAGCACCACGGACTTGAGCCCGGCATCGCTGCGCGACACCGTCGCGGCCGCCTGTACGATCGCCGCCCAGACGCAAGAGGACCCCTGCGCCCATCTGGCCGACGCGGCCTTGATGGCACGCGAAATCCCCGACCTGGAGCTCTACCACCCCTGGCAACTCGGCGTCGATGAGGCCATCCGCATCGCCGCCGAGTGCGAGGATGCCGCCCGCGCCTACGACGCGCGCATCGTCAACTCCGAAGGGGCGTCCCTCAGCACCCACATGGGGCTCCAGGTCTATGGCAACAGCCACGGTTTCATCGGCGGCTATCCGAGTACCCGCCACGGCTTGAGTTGCGCCGTAGTTGGTGAGGATGGGGACGCCATGCAGCGGGATTACTGGTGGACCAGCGCGCGCGCCGCTGCCGATCTGGACCCGGCCCGCGGTGTCGGCGAGCGCGCGGCGGAGCGCACCGTCGCCCGCCTGGGCGCCCGTCAGATCGACACCCGCAAGGCCCCGGTGCTGTTCCGCGCCGAGGTGGCCGCCGGACTGCTGCGCAGCCTGGTGTCCGCCATCTCCGGCGGCAGCCTCTATCGGCGCTCCAGCTTCCTGCTCGACCACTTGAACGAAGCGATCTTCCCCGATTTCGTGCGCATCCACGAACAGCCCCAGTTGCCGCGCGGGCTCGCCAGCGCACCCTTCGACGGCGACGGCGTGGCCACCTGGTCCAAAGATTTGGTGAGCGAGGGCGTGCTGCGCACCTATTTGCTGGATGCCTATTCCGGATGCCGATTGAAGTTGCCGACCACCGGCAATGCCGGCGGCGTGCGCAACCTCAGCATCGACATGGGTGAACTGGATCGGGCGGGGATGCTCGCGCTCATGGGAACCGGACTCTTCGTCACCGAACTCATGGGTCATGGCGTAAATGCGGTCACCGGCGACTACTCACGCGGCGCCGCCGGATTCTGGGTGGAGCACGGTGAGATCCAGTTTCCCGTGGAGGAAATCACCATCGCCGGTAACCTCAAGGAGATGTTCACGGGGCTGGTCGCCGTGGGTAACGACTGCGACTTCCCCGGCAGCACCCGCACCGGCTCCTGGCTGATCGGTGAGATGACGATCGCCGGCGAATGACCTGGAGCAGAGGCCCGCAGCCGCGGCAACGCAGGACCGCCCGACCATCGGGGAATCCATTCCATGGCGCATACCCCAGTCTACCTGACCCTGCTGCGGGCGTTGCACGACGCCCGCCGTGAACACCTGGCGGAAGAACACCCGGACATCGGATCGGCCGGGACGCGCTGGAGCCGCCGACGCTTCCTCGGCGCCGCCGCACTCGCGGCACCGGCGCTCGCATTGGGTGACCCGTCCGGACCAGGCGGCCCGCAGTCGGCACGCGGCTACAAGGTGCATCGCGTGGCCGTGGTCGGCGGCGGGATCAGCGGCCTGAACGCCGCGCATCGGCTGCTGAAAGCCGGCGTGAACGTCCACCTCTACGAGGCCGCCGACCGACTCGGCGGACGCATCCTGTCGCGCGCCGATGCGGTCGGCCCCGGCCTGGTGATCGAGTTCGGCGGCGAGTTCATCAATTCAGCCCACACGGACATGCTGGATCTGGCACGGGAATTCGGGCTCAAGGTCTACAATCGCGCCGAGTCACCGGCCGGCAGCCGCTACCCCAATACCGCCTTTTTTTTCGGCGGAACACGCCGCGACCCGGCCGAACTGGCCCGACTGCTGGGGCCCTTGGCGGCCCGGATCGCGGCCGATGCTGCCTTGGTGGACACGGACCCGCACCGTCATCTCGCGGTCTTCGATCAGTTGTCGGTAGCCGCCTACCTGGATCGCCACCGCGACCTGATACCCCAGCCCTGGGTGCGCAGCCTGATCGAGACCTCCATCCGCACCGAGTTCGGCAGCGAACCGGAGCATGCATCCGCGCTCCAGTTACTCTATACCCTGCCGCGGGTGGACGGGGACAACGTGGAGGTCCTGGGTGAAAGCAATGAGGCCTACTGCATCCAGGGGGGCAACAGCCAGATCATCGCGGCACTGGGAAACATCTTGGGCTCACGCGTCCATACGGGTCAGCAGTTGGTCTCGGTGCGCTCGGTCCCAGGCGAACCGGTCCACCTGAGTTTCGGCAACGGCCGCGCAGTCAGCGCCGACCAGGCCATCATCACCATCCCCTTCACCGTCCTGCGCTCGATCAAGATCGATGCAGCGCTCCCAGAGCGGTTCCGGCGCGCGATTGCCGAACTGGGTCTGGGCCGTAACGAAAAGATTCTGGCCGGCTTTTCCCGCCGCGCCTGGCAGCAACCCGAGGGTTTCGTCGGCGAGGCCTGGACCGACCTGGGCTTCGCCGAAGCCTGGGATGCAAGCCAGCACCAGCCGGAGCGGCAGGACGGCGCACTGACCTTCTTTCTGGGCGCCCGAGAGGTCACCGAGCCCCTCTCCGCGGACGGCGGAACCACCCAAGGACGCACCTTCACGGAGCGGCTGGAAACCCTACTGCCAGGTGTGCGGGCGGCCGCTACTGATCGTTATGCCTGTACCGCATGGACCAACAACCCCCTGGCACTGGGAGCCTATACCAATTATCAGCCCGGCCAGATCACCACCTTCGGGGACCTGCGCTGGAGTGAACCGACAGACGTCTCCGCCGGTCGGGAGGTGCGCTTCGACAAGCTGGTGTTTGCCGGAGAGCATCTGAGCGAGGCGTATTTCGGCTACATGAACGGCGCCGCCCAGACCGGACGACTGGCGGCGCAATCGGTGCTGCGTTACGCCGCGATGACCGACGGTACCTATGACCCTTGATCCGCAAGGCTGACGATTGACGGCCTGCTCAGGGTTATATAGCCTGCGGACCTGATATCCAGACAGACCCTTGGTGTAGGGGCGGGTTTGAAACCCGCCCCTACGTCCGTTGATCACGTCCGAAGGCTATACTTGTAGCCAGTCAAGCAGATGGAGATCCGCCATGGCCCTGGCCGCGGAAGATATCGAATTTATCAAAGAACATCATTGCGGCCGTCAAAATCTGGCCCTGACGGACAGTGCACGGTTCCTAGGGCCTCGGCACCAACCACTCCACCCGGGTCTCGCCCGGCCCCTCGACCCCCAGCCGGTCGAGCAACTTGGGCACGAGTCGCCGCAGGGTGAGGTCAAGCTCCCATGGCGGGTTGACGATGACCATTCCCGACCCATGCAACCCGCGCGTGCCCCGGTAAGGCAACAGACCCAGTTCGGCAACCAGGATGCCGGGGATACCCAGACCCTTCAGTTGGCGAAGAAACTCCAGACTGGGCTCGCGTTCGATGACCGGATACCAGATGGCGACCACGGCACCCGCCCAGCGATGCTGGATGGTCGTCACGGCCGCGGCCAAACGCTCGAACTCGCCCGCCAGCTCGAAGGACGGGTCCATCAGCACCAGCCCGCGGCGCTGCGGCGGCGGCATCAGCGCCCGCGGCGCCTCATAGCCATCGCGCAAATGCACCGCCACTTGCGGGTCACCGGCAAATTCCCCGCGCAGGATCTGGTGATCCGACGGGTGACGCTCGCAGAGGATCAGCCGGTCGGCGGGCCGCAACAGGGCACGCGCCAGGCGCGGCGACCCCGGATACCAGCGCAATGCCCCATCCGGATTCAGCACCCGAACCAGGTCCAGATAGGCCGCTACATCGGGTGTCGAGGCGGCGACCTCATCACCCCAAAGCCGCCCAATCCCGCCATCGAACTCCCGATTCTTCAGTGCGCTGTCCGACGTCAGGTCATATGAGCCCGCCCCCGCGTGGGTGTCGATCACGCAGAACGGCTTGTCCTTGGTCCGCAGGGCGAGCACGAGCTGCACCAGCAAGGCGTGCTTGAACACATCCGCGAAGTTGCCGGCATGGAAGGCGTGGCGGTAGCCAAGCATCACTCGAACCCGCGGGGATTCTCCGACTGCCAACGCCAGGTGTCGCGCACCATCTCGGCGATACCGTACTGCGCCTGCCAGCCGAGTTCGTCCCGCGCCTTGGCCGGGTCCGCGTAACAGGTGGCGATGTCACCCGGCCGGCGCGGGGCGATCTCATAGGGGATGGGGCGACCGCTCGCCTCGGCAAAGGCCGCGACCATCTCCAGTACGCTGTAACCGCGGCCGGTACCCAGATTATAGGCGACGGCGCCGGGCTGGTCCTGGAGCTTGTTCAGGGCGGCCAGATGACCGCGGGCCAGGTCCACCACATGAATGTAGTCGCGTACGCCGGTGCCGTCCGGAGTGGGATAGTCGTCGCCGAAGACCCGCAATTTCGGGAGTTTCCCCACCGCCACCTGGGCGACAAAGGGCATCAGATTGTTGGGAATACCGTTGGGGTCCTCACCGATGCGCCCACTGGGATGGGCGCCCACCGGGTTGAAGTAGCGCAGCAGCACGACATTCCAGGCCGGGTCCGCAACATGCAGGTCGCGCAGGATCTCTTCGATGAAGAGCTTCGAGCGGCCGTAGGGATTGGTTGCGGACAACGGGAAGGGCTCGCGAATCGGCACCGACGCCGGGTCGCCGTAAACCGTGGCCGATGAACTGAAGACGATGTTCTTGACCCCCGCCGCCGCCATCGCCCGGCACAGAGTGATGGTTCCGGAGACGTTGTTGTCGTAATACTCCAAGGGGAACTGAACCGACTCACCCACCGCCTTGAGCCCGGCGAAGTGGATCACAGCATCAATGGGTTGCGCAGCAAAGATACCGTCCAGGGCGGCCCGGTCACGCAAGTCCGCCTGCACGAAACCGAAGTCCCGTCCGGTGAGCGCACGCACCCGGCGCAGCGACTCCTCTTTGCTGTTGCAGAGGTTGTCGACCACGATCAGCTCGTGGCCGCTGCCGAGCATCTCCACACAGGTGTGGCTGCCGATATAACCCGCACCACCAGTCACCAGAACACGCATCGCCGGTCTCCTGTCGTTCGCGTTTACTTGCGCTCATTTCGGTTCATTCGCGGAGCATGGTCCGCTTGGGTCAAACCCCATAAAGCTTACCGTGAAACGCATCCCATCGTGCAGTACACCCGATTACGCGGCCGGACTGGTCGCGTCGCGCCGGAGGCCCTCGATGCGCAACCGCTGACGCAGCCGCCGCAGTTGTTCGGGGTCCAGGGCATCCGCGAACAGCGGCAGCGCCCAGCGGCGCCAGCGGCCGCTGCGCAAATTCAGCACGACCAACGGGACGCTGACATAGGTCGCCGCGGCCAGACGGGCGTCGATCCGCGCCCCGGAGACCACATCGATCTGCCAGGACCCGTCCGCCAACCAGACGGCCGAGCGGATTGACCAGGGCGCCCGGCGTAGACAATGGACATAGAAGTGATAGACAAGGCTGGCGACGACCAACACCGCAAGGAGCCGGTAGGGCCACCAGGAGAGGTTCAGGAGCGCGGCCAGGGCCGCGGTATGCGTGAGGGCCACGAAGGTCATGAGCCGACGCGAGAACTGCGGCTCAATCAGCAGCGGCGGACGTTCACGGTGAGAGCCCATGTGGCGGGCGGCAGCGCGGCCGACCGGACCTGAGTCAGGTCCGCCGCGGGGTGACCACCGCGACGATGTGCCGCACCAGATCCCGCACCACCGGATCCTCCGGGATACTCCGGGACATGAACCAGTCGCTCAGTTCCTGATCCTGGTTGTCGAGCAGAGCCAGGAACTCGGTGCGACCCGGCGCATCCAGTTCACGGTAACCGCGATCCAGAAATCCCGACAGCAGATGATCCAGTTCCAACATCCCGCGCCGACACTGCCAGCGCAGGCGGCGCAGTTCCTCGTCGGTGACCGGGCCTGGATCGCCCATGGGATCGCGCATAGCGCCGCTCACGGGGTCAGAACCCCTTCTCCAACATCAGATCTTTGATGAGCCCGATGGCGGCGGTGGGGTTCAGTCCCTTGGGGCAGACGTCCACACAGTTCATGATCGTATGGCAGCGGAACAGCTTGTAAGGTCCCTCCAGGGCGTCCAGCCGCTCTTCAGTCGCCTGATCTCTGGTGTCGGCCAGGAAGCGCCAGGCCTGCAGCAGTGCCGCCGGGCCGTGAAACTTTTCCGGGTTCCACCAGAAGGACGGGCAGGCAGTCGAGCAACAGCCGCACAAGATGCATTCGTAGAGTCCGTCGAGCTTGTCCCGATCCTCCGGGGATTGCAGAATCTCCTGCTCGGGCAGTGGATCGGTCCGGACCAGATAGGGCTTAACCGCCCGATAGTGCTCATAGAACTGCGTCATATCCACGACCAGGTCGCGGATCACCGGACGGCCCGGGAAAGGACGGACGACAATGGGCTGGCTGAGTTCGGTGATGGGCGTGACGCAGGCCAGGCAGTTCTTGCCGTTCGCGTTGACTCCATCCGAGCCGCAGACGCCTTCGCCGCAGGAATGGCGGAAAGCGAAGCTCTCATCCTGCTTCTTGATCTCCAGCAGGGCATCGCGCAGCATCATGCCCTGAAATGGACGCACCTCGTAGTCCTGCATGCGGGGCTTCTGGTCGGTGTCCGGATTGTAGCGGTAGACGCTGATCTTCATGCTCGATACCTGATTGAGTTCGGCCGCCCGAGGCTTCCCGCGGGGCTTGGTCCGCGGTGCGGACCGCAGGCGATTGCCGTCGCATCATGCACCATGATGTTCCGGCAATCGCCCTGGGGCTACCTAATAGACCCGTTCCTTCGGTGGGAAGGATTCGACCGTGAGCGGTTTGGTGCGCACCGGCTTGTAGTCCATGCGATCGGCCTCCCGATAATACAGACTGTGCTTCATCCAATGCACATCATCACGGTTGGGGTAATCCGGCCGGGAGTGCGCACCGCGACTCTCCTTGCGATGCAGGGCGGAGACCGCGATGGAGAGGCCCACGTCGATCAGATTCTGTAACTCCAACGCCTCAATGCGAGCCGTGTTGAAGACCTTGGAGTGGTCGGTGAGCCGGGCGTCCTTGAACTGCTCCCGCAGTTCGCACAGCCGCTGGTAGCCTTCCGTCATGATCTCCTCGGTGCGGAACACGCCGGCATGGTCTTCCATGCACTTGCGGAACTCGGCCCGCAACTGGTGCGCGGGCACGCCGCTGCCCTTCTGGTCCCAGCGGGTCAGTCGCCCCATGGCCTCGTCCAGGCTCGCCGGATCGACACTGCGCTGATAGGGGTTCTCACGGACAAAGTCGATGATGTCCTTGCCGGCCAACCGGCCGAACACCAGGATATCGAGCAGCGAGTTGCCGCCCAGCCGATTGGCGCCATGGACCGAGGCGCAGGCGCACTCGCCGGCCGCGTAGAGCCCTGCCACCACCTGTTCCGAACCGGAGCCCACCGGCACCACCACCCGGCCGAAGCGGTCGGTGGGGATGCCGCCCATGGCATAGTGTGCGGTCGGGAACACCGGGATCGGCTCGCGGATCGGATCGGCCCCGGCGAAGATGCGGCTCGACTCGCGGATACCGGGCAGGCGCTTGTCGATGACCTCCGCCCCCAGGTGGTCGAGCTTGAGCAGGATGTAATCGCCGTTCTCGCCGGCACCGCGCCCTTCCTTGACCTCGGTGACGATGGAGCGCGCCACCACGTCGCGGCTCGCCAGGTCTTTGGCCCGCGGGGCATAGCGCTCCATGAAACGCTCGCCGTCTTTATTGACCAGGAAACCGCCCTCGCCGCGCACCCCTTCGGTGATCAGCATCCCCTTACCGGCGATACCGGTCGGGTGAAACTGGTAGAACTCCATGTCCATCAGCGGGATGCCTGCGCGCAACGCCATGGCGCAGCCATCGCCTGTATTGATATGGGCGTTGGACGTGGTGCGGAACACCTGGCCGCAGCCGCCGGTGGCGAGCAGGGTCGCCTTGGCCTCGATCAGCAACGGTTCGCCGGTCTCGATCTCCAGCACCAGGGCGCCGGAGATGATCCCGTCCTTGTCCCGCACCAGATCCAGGGCGAAGAACTCGTCGAAGAAATGCGTCCGGGCGCGGATGTTCTGCTGGTAGAGCGTATGCAGGATGGCATGACCGGTGCGATCCGCCGCGGCGCAGGTACGCGCCGCCTGGTCACCTCCGAAGTCCTGACTCTGGCCGCCGAAGGCGCGCTGATAGATCTTGCCGTTGTCGAGCCGCGAGAAGGGGACACCCGCATGTTCGAGTTCGTAGACGGTCGGGATCGCTTCCCGGCACATGAACTCGATGGCGTCCTGATCCCCGAGATAGTCGGACCCCTTGACCGTATCGAACATATGCCAATGCCAGTTGTCCGGCAGGACATTGGCCAGGGCCGCGTTGACGCCGCCCTGGGCCGCCACGGTGTGCGAGCGGGTCGGGAACACCTTGGAGACTACGGCCACCCGCACGTCGGCGCTTGCGAGTTGCAGCGCCGCGTTGAGGCCGGCCCCGCCGGCGCCGATGATCAGGGCATCGAAGTGTCTGCTTGGGATGGACATGGTCTGATTACCCTGAGATTCCGGCAGTGACGTCGGCAATGACAATCGCCTTGAAGGCCCAGAGTCCGGAGCCGAGGAACATGAATGCGACGAGCGCGAGCAGGACGACCCGCACTCCCACCAACTTCACATAGTCGAGCAGCACGTCGCGGAAGCCGACCCAGGCGTGGGCCAGCAGCAACGGCACGAAAAGCACCAGCGCGACACTCACCAGCGGGAGCGCTACCCAGGCGCGCAACTCGAGATAATCCGCCGGGGGGTTGAACAGGAAGTGGATCATGAAATAGGTCATGAGGAGCGCGAGATAGACCGCGGTCACCCGCTGCACCGCCCACGCCATGATACCGGATGCTTGACGGCTCATCGTGCCACCCACCAAATCAGAACGAGGACCAGCGCCGCCAGGGCGGCGGCAATGACGATCAGGGCAGAGCGGCGCGAAGCGGCCCGGTCGAGCCCGACATGCAAATCCAGCAACAGGTAGCGGATACCGGCAAACAGGTGATGGAGCAGACTCCAGGCCATCACGATCAGGCCCAGGCGCACGAACCAGTGATCGAAAAAGGCCGCGGTGGCGGCAAAGCCTTCCGGCCCCGACACCGCCTTGTCGAACAAGTAGGCGCAGATCGGGATGGAAAGGACCATCAGCACCCCGCTGATGCGGTGGAGGATGGAGACATAGCCGGTGGCGGGGAGTTTGATCCGCCATAGCTCCAGGAATACGGGTCTGGTCGATTGCATGCTTGGCCCTGTGTGGTGTGAGGCTGTCGAGTGCCGGCCCGCGACGGCCGGTGGTCCGCGTCTCAAGGCATCCGATCCTGATCCATCCGCCCTGACCGACGGGCGCGGCACATCCACGAACGGCCGAGGAGACGGTCAAGTTTCGGCACGCGCATCGCGCCGGGAACCGGTCACCCGACACGCTGCCTGCCGCGACAGCGCGACGGGATAACCCGCCTGCGGTCGGGGACGCGCAAAAACCCTGGGGAACACCTGACCAGGGCACCCGGAGCCGTCCGGGGATGACGGCTGTTGTGCGACGCAGCATTGTATCGACCTGGCACGGACCTTAGCAATTGCATTTGTTACAGCCAAGACACTCAATGTTAACTTCAAGCCAATCCCTACCGTCCTCGATCGGGCTGCGTGGCGTCGATTGCCCGACGAATCGAGCGCAAACGATCCTGATCCAGCACCTGCTCCCGCCGTCCGGCCTGACAGAGTGCGCCGCGAAATCCGAGGTACCCAGGTGCAAGCGGCATCAGGGTTGCTATGTCGACCTGGCGTAGCGAGCCGGCAAGTCCGCACAGCAGACTCAATTTGCGTGCCTGGATGACGAAATCGTTCAACTGACCGATTTCCAGGTGATCAAGCAACACTCCGGCCGATTTGTCCGCCGTGTCGAGCATAACGCCGGCACAACCCGCCTCAACGAAGGGGCTGAGGTCACGCAGATCAGGGCAACGGTCGGCAAACAGGACCGCAACCACGGCACAGGTCGGCGTCACCGCACTAATCGCCGACAAACAGGCAGCGACGTGGTGCCGTGTGAAAAAACCGACCTTCACATAGTCGACTCCGGTACCCGCGGTAGCGCGTATCAGTTCCCCGGTGAGGCTGGGGTCCGCGGGCAGGTCGCCGATGGTGGCGCTGACCGGACGGCGTCCGGCGACCAGCGCACAGATGGCGGCGATCTGCTCCAGCGGCAGGGCACCGAGGGCGCCGCGCGCCGGGTCCTTGAGATCGATGAGGTCAGCCCCGCCGTCGATTGCCTGCTCGGCCTCGGTGCTGTTGGTGACGCTGGCGAGGAGTCGCGTCATGACCGGATCGCCCCGTCGGTCGCGGCGGCCTGGTGGGTCGCGATCCGCTCCATCAACCAGCCCCAAGCCAGTAACTCGCGGGGACCGGCGGTCTTGTCGATGGCGATGCGCAGATAGCCGACCTCGTGGGCGATCTTATCGGCGGGCAACCGATCCAGACGGCTCGCCAAGATCGCCAACTCCAGCACCGCTGCCTGGGCGCGGTTGAAGCCCTGGAAAGGATGATGCGTTTCCTGATGGACCGGACGGCAGAACAGGCGGGGGCGCACCGGGTCATCTTCGACGCTCAGCAACTCCACCTCGGTGTGCGCCAGCGTGTCCGCAAGACGCGGTGCTGCGACGCGCTGCGCCGCGGTCACCGGCCAATCCTGCCGCCCACAGATGCAGCCGGCAAAGATGCGCACATCATCGGTGTAGTTGATGACAGCGCAACCGCCGGCAAGCACGTTGTCCAGAGTCGTGGATGGCCGGAAGGGCGCGATGATGATCAACCCGTCCTGTTGGCGGATACCCATCGGGGCGATATGCACCAGACCTCCTGGGGCGCGGGTGGTGACGATGACTTCTTCGATCACAGGCGAATCCTTGATGATGGTGTTGAAGTGCTGCAGGCCGTCGGGTCCGCGGTGCGTTCTGGTTGGCTCAAGTTGCCGCCCGTCGGCGGGTTGGCCCGACCGGGTCATACGCGTCGGCCGGAGCCGGTTCCGGCGGCAGCAGACAACCCCACTGCAGGGGCCGGTCCTGGACATAACGCTTGCCGAGTTGCCTTGCGATCTGGGCGCGGGCCAGTTCGACGCCCAGATAGAAGGCGTGACCCGCATCATGCTCCACACCGAGGTGGGGGTAGAAAGCAAAGGGGTCATCGTCGGTGTGGAATCCGTCCCGATTGAAACAATGGATCCCTTGCGCACTGACCTGAATACGGAAATTGGGGTCGCGGATGGCGGCCGCGAGGTCGCGGATCGCCTCGGGCGTATAGGGAAACGGGTCGCGCTCGTGGATTGCGGTCAGTCCGCCGTCGATCTGCTTGGGTAAACGGCCTTCCTGCCGCGCCCAATGCATGATGCGGCGCGCCCGGTCCGCCTCGCGGATCGCCGTGCGGCAATGTGGGCTCACCTGGGTAGTCAGGACGTTGCCGATCGCCAACTCCGAGATCAGCCCCATGAGCAGGGCGTTGATCCCCAGGGTGTCCGCTTCGGTCAGTTCAGTCAGATTGCCGATGCCCATCATGAGTTGAGCGGCCGGATGGGCGCGGCGCAGGCGGTGATAGCGCACCAATGAGTCGGCGAAACCGAAATGGATCGGGTCCAGGATGGGGTCGGCAAGGTAGGGTCGACCGCTTGCCTCCAGCCGCGCCATGGCCCGCTCCAGCGACGCCAGATCCCCAGGCTGCCGTGGGATCAACACGGGACAGGCGGGGACCTGGTCGGCAATCCACAGGCTATCCTCGGTCAGGCTCAACAGAAAGTCCGCCCCGGCGCGACCGCCGGTCAGCAAATCCTCCGGCGCCATGGAATCCACGCTGACCAGGAATCCCGCGGCCTTCAAGGCCCGGACGCTCGCGTCCAGATGGTCGAAGGCGGTTGCCGGCAGACAGCCCAGGTCGATCACATCAGCACCGTCCGCGCGGTATTCCGCCGCCCGCGCGAGGATGGCGTCGACCGAGAGGCGCGGCGCGTCGACGATCTCGGCGAAGATGCGCACCGCGTAGGCGGACAGGTCCGGCTCCCGGCCAGCCAGTCCGAAATAGCGCGGCAGGTCCATCAGCTCTTCCGGTCCGCGCTCCACCGGGATGCCGAAGTGCGCACTCAAGGCCGCCAGATCCCCCCGGCACCGTCCGGGGATCATGATCCGGTCGGCCCCATCGGTCTCGGTGAGTCGGCGCCGGATCATGTCCGCGGTCATCAGGGCGGCCACCTTCACTCCGAGTTGACGGACCGACCAGGTGGTGTCACCCAAGTCCATCTGCTCCAGCACCCGTCGCAATGATGGTTCAGCGAGTTGGCCGGTGAGGAACAAAATGTGCCCGCTCATGGTTCCCCATCCGCCAGGGCCGCGACCAACGCGGCGAAGCTGTCCACCACGCGGGTGAATGCAAAGCCGCGCAGCCGCTCGACATTCTCCAGATCGATGGTGCGTGGATAGACCATGACCTGACCGCCCGGCGCCTCCGTTTCCATGGCCGGGGCGGTGTCGCAGGCGAAGATGATGCTCGGGACGCGGCACTTGCCGGCCTGGGCATAGATGTTGGTCACCAGGGTGTCGGAGATCCCGCAGACCATCTTGGCAACGGTGTTGGAAGTCGTCGGCGCGACCACCAAACGGGAGTAACAGCCCTGATAGAAACGCGCGACCGGGGGGGCGCTGGCCGTGGTGTCGCGGTAGCAGGTGATGCGTTCGCGCAGGCGCTTGAGGTCGAAGCCATACATGGCGAGCACCTCGGCCGCCGCTCGGCTCAGGAACAGGTCGACATCAGCGCGGGCCTCCACCAGTTCCAGGCATTCCCGCAGGTAATGTCCCGAGCCGGTCAGGGCCCAGGCGAGTCGCGGTGTGTCAGTGGGATGCATAACCCGATGTTCGGAAAATACTCATTCGATCAATCCGGCGATGGTCCGGGCCAGGAACCCCAGGCGTTGTTCCACGGCCACGGGTCTGGTGCAAAGGAATGGGAGCGATTTTTCCCGTTCATCGAAGACACGCTCCTCCAGCACCAGGCGCTGCTTCAACTCATCCCGGCGCGGCGCGGCAGACGGGTCCGGGTCCTGTTCCAGACGCACCAACTGATCGAGTTCTTGCCCCAGGGCGGCGGCGCGGCGGGACTGGTCGCGTGAATAGCGTTTGATGCCGTCGATCAGCTGCCGTCGATCAAGATTGAGTACCTCCAGGACCCCAGCGAAGACCAGAGTAAGCATCCGCTCCTGATCCGGCGGACGCAAGCCGGCAGCGAAAGCCGCGATGGCCGCTGCGGCCGCGGGCTCGGTCGTGGTGGACGGGGTGATCCGACCCACCAGGTCCGCCACCGGCGGCACCTCCCGCCATGCCAATCCCTCGGCCGGCGCCCCGTCCCAGATCACGGCCGCCGCGATCTGCGGGACCAGCGCCTGGTCGCAAGGCCAATCGGGGTCCTGCGACACCTCCTGCGTGCGCCCCGGCGCCACGCTCAGGATGCTGATCGAAACGCCGAGGGTGAGTACGAGCAGCCTGATCGAGGTCATTCATGCGCTCCTGCTGAAGGGATTTCTGTGGTCTGGGATCGCCCGGTTGGCCGGGAGGACCAGATTCTCACCCGCCGCCCTGCTTGAAACGCATCTGCCCCCGTCCCGGATCATAGCCATAGATCGCCGCGGTCAGGAACAGGGCCAGGGCGCCGGTCACGCCCAGGAAGGCCGGCCAATTCATTTGCGCATAGAGCGCAAAGCGGATCAACTCCACCGCCCAGGTAAAGGGATTGAAGCGGCAAATCTCGTAGAGGACGCTACTGGAATCGCGCATCCGCCACAGCGGATAAAGCGCGGAGGAGGCGAAAAACATGGGAAAGATGACAAAATTCATGACTCCCGCAAAGTTCTCCAACTGCCGGATCACCGACGAGAGAAACAGCCCCAGGGCGCCGAGCATGAGCGCGGCGAGCAGCAGGGCCGGCAGAACCAGCAGATAGCCGATGAGCGGCGGCTGTACGCCCCAGTACCAGGCGATGACGAGGAAGAGATAAACCTGGACCGCCGCCACCGCGGCGCCGGCGATGAGCTTGCAGACGAGCAGGTACCAGCGCGGAAAGGGACTGACCATGAGCAGACGCATGCTGCCCAGTTCCCGGTCATAGACCATGGAGAGTGAACTTTGCATCCCGCTGAACAGCAGGATCATGGCAGCGAGCCCCGGGACGATGTACTCCTCATAAAGGATATAGGTTTCATAGGGCGGGATGATGGAGACGCCGAGAACGGAGCGGAACCCGGCGGCGAAGATGAAAAGCCACACTAACGGGCGCACCAGGGCGCCGAAGAAGCGCTCACGCTGGTGCAGGAAGCGCAACCCCTCCCGTGCCAGGATGCCGGCCAGGCAGCGCAGATACTGCCGCGCGCTCAAGGCGGCGCCCCGCCGGTGAGCCGGTTGAAGGCCTGGTGGATCGAGGACGTCGCCGTGTCGGTCAATAGTTGCGCCGCGGTGTCGCGATGCAGCACCCGGCCGCGGTGCAGGACAACCACCTGATCGGCCGGCTCCACCTCGTCCACCAGGTGCGTTGCCCACAGCACCCCGACACCATCGCGGCGGCAACCCTCGCGGACCTGGGCGATGATGGCCTGGCGGCTCTGGACATCGAGTCCGACGGTGGGCTCGTCGGCGAGCAGGAGCCGGGGACGATGCAGCAGGGCGCGCGCCAACTCCAGCCGACGGCGCTGGCCGCCGCTCAATTCACGCGCCTTGTCCCCCGCCCGCTCTGCCAGGTCCACCCCGGCCAGGGCGTCCTCAATGCGGGGCCGCATCTGGTTCATGGCCAAGCCGTGCAGGGCGCAGTGATAACGCAGATTCTGGCGCAGGCTCAGATCGAGATCCAGGGTCGGCTGCTGGAAGACCACCCCTAGTTGAGCCAAAGCCCGCGTACCGTCCCGGCCCAACTCCCTGCCAAGGATGCGAATGCTCCCGGTACGACACAGAAAAAGTCGGGTGATCAGTGAGAAAAGCGTGGTCTTCCCGGCGCCGTTGATGCCCAACAACACACAGAAACCCCCGGCCGGGACGGCAAAAGACACGTCCTCCAAGACCTGCCGACCAGGATAGGCAAAACCGACGCCCGCAACGTCCAGCGCCACCTGACAGGTCGCCCCTGCCCCGCTCACGTCGGCCTGGTACCGCGCGTTGTCTCTGCTCATAGGGTCGGCAAGGTCCTGTCAGACAAGGGTGAGACTCCTCTTTCTCGCGTCGGAAACTCAGGGAGCGACCACGACGCCCCACGGTAACCGGCCGACCGGAACCGTCTTACGAACCTTGAGCCGCTCCAGATCGATCACCGACATGTCGTTGCTGACGCCGTTGGTGGTAAAAAGGCGCTGCTGGTCCGGCGAGAACTCCAGGTTCCACACCCGTTGTCCAACCAGCAGGTATTTCTCGACCTCCAGGGTCGCGGTGTCGATCACCGCGACCCGCGCGGCGGGACCCAGGGCCACGAAGGCGCGCTTGCCGTCGTCGCTGATGCGGATACCCACGGGCTGGATGGACTCGCGGCGCAGCCCCGGAATCTCGAAGGAGATGACCTTGATCTTCTCTTTGGTCGCGGCGTCGATCACGCTGACGTTTCCGCCGATCTCCGACGACACCCAGACCTGCTTGCTGTCCGGGGTGAACTGGGCGACCCGCGGGCGTTGATCCACCAGAACATTGGCCGCGACCTCACGCGTTGCCAGATCGATGAAATGCGCCATGTTGGTGGTCTCGGAGGTGTTGACCAGCCACTTGCCGTCCGGGCTAACCCCCATCCCCTCGGGCTCCACGCCCACCTGGATCTCGGCAACCTTGGAGCGGCCCTCCACGTCCACCACCGTGACCATGTTATCGTCCTCATTGGCCACGTAGAGCAGGCGCCCGTCCGGCCCCAGAGCCAGCAGTTCCGGGTCCGGACCTGATGGGAGGGTGTGGGTGACCTTGAGGGTGGCGAGATCCAGCACCTCAATGTGGTCCGCATCGCTGGTGCAGACATACAATGACTTCTGGTCTTTGCTCAGCGCGATGCCGCGCGGCCGGGGTCCCACCTTGACGGTCGCCTTGATGTCAAGCGTCTCCCCGTCGACCACGGTGATGGTGTTGTCTTTCTCGCTGGAGACATAGACCGTGTAGGCGTCCGCCGCGGCGGGGGTCAGCAGCCAGACGCCGAGCACGGCGGTCGCGGCGGACCAGGTCTTGTGCTGCTTTTGCTTCATCAGTACGCCCCTTTTGATGGTACTCGTGTGCGGCCGGATTCTTGGTTTCAGAACTGGCCGCAGGTGGTCTCAGGCCGGTCATAGCCCAGGGTATCCAGGGTGGAGAACTGGTGCAGAAACCCCTCTTGAGGCGAGACCGATACCAGCACCCGCGGCGAGACGATCAGCAGCGGCTGGCGCAGTTGCCCGTTCCAATCGCGGAAGGACGCGGGCACGCCCTTAAAGGCCGCGAGCCGGAAGTCCGGACCGAGCAGGAAGGCCCGCAAGACCGATGGATCGGCCGACCGCGTGCGGGTCGCCGCCTCACCGACGCTGCGTACCGCCAGCCAGGCAGCATAGTCCACCGGGGTCATGAAGCGCCCGGTTTGCTCGCGGAAGCGGCGCTGAAACTGGGTCGCCCCCCACTGCTCCGAGACCCCGCTCCAGGGGGTCGCGGTCAACCCCTGGGTCCCGCCCACGGGGCGTGCGAGGAAGGTACGGTAGTTCAGGTATTCGCCAAAGGTATCGGACTCGTCCGCCACCAGCAGGATGTCATAGTCCGCCACCTGGGTGAAGGTGTTGGCCTCCTGCTGTTCGTTGAAGTGGCCGGAGTCGGTTCGGGCGGCCCCGGCCTCGAAGGTCCAGGGCTTCTCCACCACGATTTTGGCCCCGAAACGCTTGGCCGCGCGCCGCAGTGCGGCGGCGTAGGCCTGGTCGCCCGGGTGTGGTCCCACCACCAGGAACCAGCGGGTCCAGCGCTTCCAAGCCAGGTATTGGCCCAGCGCGTCCGCGCGCATGGCACGGCTGGGCGCGGTGTGCAGCAGATTGGCCCGGCAGTCACTCACCCGCAGGCTATCGTCGGGGGCGGCGATGTTGAACAGGAGCGAGTCCCGCGCCTCCGGCAGGTCGGCCAGGGCCAAGAGCTCGGGAGCGGTCAGATTAAGCATGAAGAGGCGCAGGCCTTGCCCATGCAGCTCGCGCAGGGTCAGCGCCGCATCGGCCCCGATCGCGAGCCGGCGGTGAACCAGCGCGAAGGTCTGGCCGGTAAAGCGCCCGGTGGTGTTGTTATCCCGGATGCCCTGGCGCGCGCCTTCGAGTCCGTCGTCGACGATGACCGGCTCCAGGGACGACAGCGGCAGCCGTGCTTGGGGCTCCCGGTCGATCAGGCCGATCGAGATCTCCAGCTCCGCCGCGGCCGGGACCCCGGCCGCGATCATCAGGACGATCGCCCCGACGATCAGACTGCGCATCACGCGTCGTATCAAGTTCTCCCCCTTCTGCGGTTGGTCATGGCGGCAGGTACAGCAACTATCCTGCCACACAGGACGCGGATCGGGCGCACCTCGGCCCCGCTTGAGGTTCCGGCCGCCGACACTCGCGCGGACACGGACGCAACACCACCTACAGGTCCGTCGTCTTTATGGATGGGCAGAGTGCAGCGAAACCCATCCCGCATGTCGCAGTACGACCACGCCAAAGGCGGTGTGACAGTGCGTGTCATTCTTGACACATCTGCCAGACACCCGCCTCGACCCGTGCAGGACACGGTCAAGACGCGCCCTTAGCTGCCCAGCGCAGTGAGGCCTGGGGGACGAGCCCCCGGCACGTTATTTGCTACCGCCCAGCGTGCGACGCGCAATCCGCACCACCACGCGCAACCCCGGAGTCTCGCCCTTGAAGAAACTGTTCGCCCTTGCCCTCGCCCTCCCGCTGACAGTGGCAGCCCTGGCCGCCACGTCCAACGCCGCCCTGGCTCACGGACCCTCCCGCAAGAAGGCGTCGGTGGACCAAATCGTCGCGGCCCCACCGGACACGGTGTGGGCGATCATCGGCAACTTTCAGGACATGAGCTGGCACCCAGCGGTAACCAAGACCGAGGGCACGGGCGGTAACACCCCGGGGGCGACCCGCACCCTGACGCTCCAAGGCGGCGGCCAGATCGCGGAGAAACTGGAGAAGTATGACCCGGACGGTCACAGCCTGTTCTATCGCATCGAGCAGGTTGACCCCAAGGTTCTCCCGGTGACCAATTACTCCTCCACGCTCAGTGTTGCCCCGACCCCGGAGGGCGGCAGTCTGGTCACCTGGAAGGGCGCTTTCTATCGCGGTTACCCCAACAATGACCCACCCCCGGAACTGAATGACGAGGCGGCGGTGAACGCCGTCACCGGGGTCTATCAGGCAGGACTGACCCAGCTCAAGGCACTGGTCGAGAAACCGGCGAACTAGGGCACATGAACAGATGGCTGGTTCAAGCGCGCTTGCTGGGGCCGGGGTTCGCGGCCCTGCTGGCTGCCGACGCCTGCGCTGCCGAACCTTTTGCCTTCATCACCAACCAGGGCGACAACACGGTCTCGGTCCTTGATCTAAGCGGGAGCTTGGGTGCTGGTCGGCTCGCCGCCACGATCCCGGTGGGCAAGGCTCCGGCCGGGGTCGCCGTCACCCGTGACGGCCGCCGCGCCGTCGTGACCAACCCGGAGGGCAAGGACGTCACCTTAATCGACACCGTGCAGCAGCGTGTCCTGCGCCAGGTGCCGGTCGGCGAGGGTCCGTTGGGCATTGCCCTGAGTCCTTCGGGTGATCGGGTGTATGTGGCGGATTGGTACCAGGATCTGGTCTACGTCCTGGATGGCGAGAGCCTCGACGAAATCGCCCGTATCCCGGTCGGTGATTCACCCTCCGGACTGGCGGTCAATCCGGCGGGCGATCGGCTCTATGTGTCGGAGCGCGACGATGACCGCCTCAGCGTCATCGACACCCTGACGCACCGCGTCCTGGGGCGGGTCAAGGTGGGTCAACGCCCGTTTGGAATTCAGGTGGACGCCAGCGGCGAGCGCCTCTATACCGCCAACGTCGGCAGCAACGATGTCTCCGTCGTCGATCTGGCGCGGCTGAGCGTGAGCGCAACCATCCCGGTCGGCAGCACGCCCTATGCGGTCGCCCTCACCGCGGACGGCCGACGGGCCTTCGTCACGAATCAGCATGACAACAGTGTCTCGGTGATCGACACCGCGGCCGGGCGGGTCATTCACGTCATCCCGGTGGGCGAGTACCCGGAGGGCATCCTGGTCGGACCCGACAGCCGAGTCTACGTGGTGAACTGGTTCAGCAACGAGGTCCTGGTGCTCGACGCCGCGGGCCTTACGGTCATCGGCCGCATCCCAACCGGCGACGGTCCGCGGGGCTTTGGTATCTTCATCGCCGGCGGCACCTGAAGCCGCAGCCGCCGGGACGAGCGAGCGCGTATCCCGATTACTCAGTCCGATCCACCACCACCGGAGCTTACCCATGAGCGCACCTCAAGACCCACTGAATCAGCCGCCCACGGATTCCGTGCTGCGCCGTCACTACGAGCAACTGCGCGCGGCGCAGAGTGTCGGAGCCGCGCCACCGCCCCCGGCCGCGCGGCCAGTCCCCACGCCTTCCCCGACACAGGCCGCGGTCCGTGCCGCCCCGGCAACGTCGGCCGCACCCCAGAGCAAGGGTATCCGAGGCTGGCTGGGCCGACTGTTCGGCGGCTGAGCCACCGACCCCAAGCCCCCACTCCACGGCAACCGCTTAAACGCGCAAGGTCTCTCCATGCCGACGCCAACAATCGAAACAATCCTGACCGCCGCCCTCCTGTTGGCGGGCACGGCGCTCGCCGCGGCCGAGCCCACGGCGCCCGCACCGACCGCCCCAGCAGCCCAGCCGGAGATCAATCAGGCCCAGCAACTCGTTTTTATGAACGATCTGCTGCGCCAGGTCCCGGCCGGGGGCGTCCTGGAATACCGATTCACCCGTCGCGGTAAGGACCTGCGTGACATTCAGGACCGGGTCAAGGCGACGGTCACCCGCGTGGCGCCGGACGGCCGCCGCGACCTGACATTCGATTTCCTCAGTGAGGGCCTCCACCTGGACTTCCATCCCGCCACCGACTATCGGGGCAACCCGGTGCCAATCCAGTTCCTGGAACGCGACATCAAGGAGATGGCCGAGGCCACCGAGGGCGACATCGGTTATTTCCGCAACCGTATCCGCAACGCGTTCAGTCATCCGGAAGTCCGCCCGGTCAGGATTCTGGTCGACGGCCAGGAGTTGGATGGCACGCGGGTGACCGTCACGCCCTACGTCGACGACCCCAACATCGCGAACTTCAAGACCTACGCCAACAAACGCTATGACTTTCTGTTCTCGGATCAGGTCCCCGGCGGCTTGTATCAGATCCGCACCGCGGTGCCGGCCGACAATGACGCCCCCCCGGTGATCGAGGAGCAACTGACCTTCGAGCGGTTGACCCTGGACGCCTTACCCACCGCGCAATCCACGACAGAACCCCATTGACTCAGATGTACCAGACCTCAGCACCCATCCGCTTCGCCCTGGGGCTCGCCCTCGCGACCGCCCTGTCGACCGCCACGGCGGCCGATTGCCCGGAACCCGCCGCGCCCGGACCCACCCCCTACCCCACCGTGGCCGTCACCGACTATGTTCTCGGCTGCATGATCGCCAACGGCCCGAATCCCGACACCCTGCGCAAATGCGCGTGCAGTTTGGACTTCATCGCCGCCGCCGTCCCCTACGCGGACTATGAGCGGGTCGAGACCCTGATGCGCCTGCAACAATTGGAAGGGGTCGGCCGCAACGCTGCCTACAAAAGCGCCCCCTGGGCCAAGGAGGCCGTCGCCCACTTCAAGGAAGTCCAGGCGGAGTCCACCTTGCGCTGCTTCTGATCTCAAGGCGATGGGCACGCGCCTTGCCGTGAAACCGGGTTGAACGGCGGCTGACGGCCAGGAGCTGTCGCTCACCGCCTCAGCGCGAGCGGCAGTTGCGCAACCCGGAGCGGACGTCGAGGACCCCAATCGCATCGGGACCGAGCGGGAGGCCCGCCGAATCCGATCTCCGTCCTGCTTCGTGATGAGCAAAGGCTGACAGGTTGCGTAAGCAAGACCTCATTGGGACGCAGCGACATGGGCAGTAGGAACGACCTGTCCCCTTCATGTCAGCACGCCTCCCGCTGCCGCAGGCTCGGCCAGATCGACCCCGCAAGCCTCCGCGCCACGGAGGATGTCAAGCAGCAGCGCTTCCTGCGCCTGGAGGAACTCGGGGGTGGAGGTGGTGAGTATCCGCGCGAAGACCTCGA
>NZ_CAIZIZ010000383.1 GCF_903933125.1 uncultured Lamprocystis sp.
CACAGGTTTACATCGCGTCCGGCCGCTTGCTTCTACGGCAGCTTTGCGATAATCAAACACCGTATTTGATGGCCGCCAATTGACTCGATGTCATTTCCAGGTTCCTAGACAGCCTCTAACGTTAGAGAGACAAATCAGGACAAGAAAACAAGAGATCAGAACAGAAATCCAGACTAAATGCAGAGAAGGCTGAAAAAGCGCTCACTGATATTGCCGATGAAGAACTGTCGGGAACAATCAACGAAGAAACGACTCACTATGTTATCGCAATAGATCTGTTAAGCACAAGGCAATATGCTGTCAGCAAGGCGCGAGAGATTAAGCGCTTATTTGAAAGCTCAGACACTTTAGTGGGTATGAAGTTAACAATAAAGAGGGAATCACCATCCTAACGGTTGCCTCCAGCGGGTCTTTCGCGGCTTTGTTCATCGCTCCGGCCAGACCTGCCGCCGAGCCCGGTGGCGGAAATGTGACCCACAGATGAACACAGATGTCTTTCCTCATCTGTGACATCTGTGACATCTGTGGATAAATCCGAGTGGCCGCTTTGGCCGGAACGGCGATCATGGCATCTTTCGGCCTTGGTCATCAACCCGGCCACTTCGCTGTCGGCGAGGCTGCTGGTCCGCGTAGCGGACCCTACGGATCACGGGGCCTTGATCATGGTTCCGGCCGCGACCCTGACCAGCTTCCGAAAATTCTTGACAGGATTAACAAGATTTACAAGATTGAAAATGAATGTCATCTTGTAAATCTTGTTAATCCTGTCTATATGTATTGACTTCGCGCTCGCCTTGCGGTTTGGGACCGCCCCCGTAAGACCGCATTCCTTCCGATGCTCGCCGGAACGAAGATCCAGGCCGATCACGGCATTGCCGTCGGGCCGGTTGTGCGCACCAATCCTTAAAGAAATGATGATCACTGCCGCCCGCCCCGCAAGAGGATGATCCGTTCCATCAGCGGGTCGATCACCGGCGCCAGCCGACGCTGCATCAGGGTGCCCTGGGTCGTCGGATCCGGAAGTACCGGCCGCATGACCCCAAGGCCCACTCCGGAGAGCACGTGCATCGCCGCGACTTCGGCCGCAAGCGTCGGCGACTGGCGCAAACACGCGGCAATCGGGCTGCGGCATTGCGCCGCCGCGACGAACCGCTCGGCATCCGCCACCAGCTCGGCAAACAGCGCATCCGGATCGGGTTCCTCGCGCAGTGCGCCGAAATAGCCGCGCAGGCAAGCGAAGGCGGCGGTCACCACGTCCTGATTCGGGGGCTTGGCGAGGACGGCGGCCAGGGTCTTGAGCCAGGTCTGACCGGGGCCTGAACAGACCCGTAGCATCAGGCCGGCCCACGGGTCGCCGGTGGCCGCCACGGCACGAAGTGAATCAGCAACGGCGGGGTCCAACGTACGCTCCGGTTCGGTTTCCGGCAGCGCATCCAGGCCGGCGCGTAGGAACCCGACCAGATAGGTCTGTTTACGCGCGGCCTTTCGCCACAGTTCGGCCCGTGCGTCCGCATCCAACAAACCGGGCTGCAGGATCAGCCGTACGGACTCCATGATCGGGACCGCCTCGGTTTCAAAGGGCAGGTAGTCGAGCAGGTAAGCGGCGAGGATTTCACCCATTGTGCCGGTGGCGATGATCGGGTTGCCGAGCATACGACGGGCATTCTCCGCGTCCTCCATGGCCCACCAGGCGCTCCTGGCCAGTGCATCCGTGAGACCCGGTGCGCAGACGACCGCGACCACGGCCTCCGGCTCCCCTAAGAGCAGGAGTTGCTCCAGCCGCTCCGCGCGCATCTGGCCCATCCTGGTCCACCGGCTCAGATACACCGGATAGGAGCCGGGCGAGCCGAGCACGCGGCCGGAGAGCCATTCCCTGACCATGCGAACATAGGTGTCCGGACGACTGTTTGGCGCGAGCCGTACCGTCGCCTCGCCGCGCGGCCCCAGCCCATAGAGGATCAGCTTGCCTTCATCAATGCGGATGGCCTGGGGCTGGTTCGCCAGCAGGACATTGAGGCGGAGCTGGTCTTCGCTGCTCAGTTCCAATGCGGTTCAGCGCTCAGTCGGCGGCTGATAGTTCGCATCCTTGGGATTGAGAAAAATGAAGTGGAACTGGCCGGGCTCGATCTCGACATAGTCCATGACAGCCTCATCCAGCAAGGGCACCTGTTCCGGTGTCATCACCACCTCGACCCCGTCACAGCGCACACGAATGTCGTCCTCGGTGGCTTCGTCAAACCCCATCCGGTAGTCGATCGACCCGTCGGGTTGACGCCCGGCCGCCAGACGCAATGGCAGGCCCTGTGCGCCCCCCTGCTTTGCCGCCGTAAGAACTTGTTGCGCCGCCGCCGTCGTCAGCTTGAACATCGCGGATCTTTCCCGTTGTATTTGTTTCAACCGTCGTCAGTGTAATCCCACGGAACCAGGGCGGCACGCTCAAGCGCCAAGGCAACGCCGGACGTGCGTCAAAAAGCGTTCGGTCCAGTTCAGCCCCCCCACGTCACGCAGATGCGCGTAACTTGCCAACAGGTGACCCTGCACGATCCCGTCGTGGCGACCATCAATGCCGACGCCGCGCAGCACCTCATAGGCGTAGGTCCAGTCCGGATGCGGTGCCACCACCGCCGAATGGTGGAACTCATGGGCCTGGACTGTCCGTCGCCGCACATCCCGCGCCGTTGCCGATTCAGGCCAGGGAAAGGCCGGGGTCTCCCGCAGGCTCACGTAGCCGCGGCCTTGGGGCCGCGGACACATCTCGACCTCCGCATTCAGCGCACCGACCATGACGCGCCGCTCATCGCCCCAACGCAGGGTGTTGCACAGATACATGAGCCCACCGCACTCGGCATAGACCGGGCCGCCGCGGGCGATGAAATCCGCGACCCCCTCGCGCATGGACCGGTTGGCCTCCAGTTCCGCCATCCGGTACTCCGGGAACCCCCCGCCGAAAAACAACCCATCCACCGCCGGCGGCTCGGGATCCGTCACCGGGCTGAATTCAACCAGTTCGGCCCCGCCACGGGCAAGGGCACGCAGGTCATCCGGATAATAAAAGCCGAAGGCCGCGTCTCGCGCGATACCGATGCGCACCGCGGTCGCCGCCGGAATTGCCGGAACCGGTGCCCCGGTGGTCGGCAGCGGCGCCGTTTCGGCCAAGCCCAGCAACCGATCCAGATCAATGTGTTCGGCAACCAGTGACGCAATGCGCTCGATCCAGGCCTCGGCCTGATCCGCTTCATTGGCCGGCATCAGACCCAGATGCCGTTCGGCGATGGTCATGGCGGGATCGCGCGGCAGCACACCCAGGACGGGGATGTCCGTAAAGTGCTCGACTGCCCGAATCAGGTTATCGGCGTGGCGGGTGCTCGCCACCTTGTTGAGCACCACGCCGCCGATGTGCAACTCCGGATCGAAGGCGCGATAGCCGAGCAATAAGGGCGCGATCCCGCGGGCCATGCCCTGGCAGTCGATCACCAGGATCACCGGCGCTTGCAGGTATTTGGCCAGCGCCGCGTTGCTGTTGGCACCCGCGAGATCGGTGCTGTCATAAAGCCCGACGTTGCCTTCGATCAACCCCAGATCCGCACCGCGCAGCTCCGCCGCGAAGGCCGCACTGATCTCATCCCGCTCCATGGTATGGAAGTCCAGGTTGAAGCAGGCGTGCCCCGACGCCCGGCCCAGCCACAAGGGATCGATGAAATCCGGTCCCTTCTTGAATGGCTGGACCCGCAGACCACGCTTGCGCCAGGCCCGGCACAGGCCGATGGACAAGGTGGTCTTACCCGATGACTTATGAGCAGCGGAAATATAGAGATGAGCCATGGGGAGACGAATCGGCTGTGCGAGTGGCCAAGGACGCGACCACCCTGTCCGCTGATCAGGTCCCGGCGAGTTCCGGTGCCGCGTGCCCAAGATCGTCGGGCAGCACATCCGCGTCCGCCAGCGATTCCGGCAGGAACTGAAGCACGCGCACGCCGACCGCGGTGATCAGCATCGCCACCCCGACGCCGCCCAGCCCCAGCAGAACCTCGGGAATGGTCGGCCAGTAACTTGCGGCCTCGCCGTTGACGCCGTCGAAGAAACCGGACTCGATGATGGTATGCCCAGGGAACATCTGCAACGGGAACGCCTGACTGCCGATGATGATGACGTACAGGCTCGCCATGCCGCCCAGAATCACTAGGGCGCAGGCGGCCACGATCCAGTTGCGATCCTGACTGAGCACCGGATGATAGATGATCCCCAGGGGCACCAGGCTGCCCATCAGGATCCAGCCGAACCAGAACATGAAGGAGTAGATTCCGCCATCGAACAGGACCCAGCTCACCAGCTCATAATTCTTGGCACCGTAGACCTTCGTCAGGTAATAGATAACCGTGAGAAAGAGCACGCCCGCGACAAACGTTCCAAGCAGATTCATGAGTCGACCGCGGAGCTTATGACCCAAGGGCCGCCCCTCCTGGTCGAACGTGAACATGAGCACCAGCAGCATGATGGCCAGCCCGTAGGCGAACGACATAACCACGAACATCGGCGCCAGAAAAGCGGTGTCGAAGGCCTGGCGTGCCACCAGGAAGCCGAAGATCGATCCGGTGCCGGCCGTCAGTGCCAGACGCCAAACCATCGCGAAAATACCGATCGGCTTGACGAAAGGCCCGCCCATCCGATCAGCCATGCTCCACAGATAGGCGATCACGATGACCATGAAGCCGGTATATAGATAGATGTTCCAGGCGAAGATGGACCGGAAGTTATAGTGGGTGATCGCCACCAGCAGACGATCCGGTCGTCCCAAGTCCAGCACCAGGATCAGGAGTCCGCCCACCAGCAAGGCCGACGCGAGCAACCCGGACAGTCGCCCCAGGGGTTTGTACGCGCCCTTGCCGAACACCGTACCAATGGTGGCAATGTTGAGCGCTCCGGACGCTGAGAGGATCAGCATCACCGCGAAGATATGGGGCATCCCCCAGACCACCGCGTTACTCATCCCCGTAACCCAATGACCATTGTGCTCCATGTGCAGCGCGGCCAGACCGCCCAGACCGACGACCGCCGCCAGGATGCCGAGCAGGCCCCAGTAACGCTCCGATGGCATACGCCACTCGGAATAAACAATGCGCTTCATGGTCACTCTCCCCTGTTTGGCCTAAACGCCCGCATAACGGACACCGGTATTGAGGTCCAGGTCTTCGCGAATCTGCCGGCTGGGCATCGTCCTGAGGGCCTGACTGATTGCGCTTGCCGGGTCTTTGAGGTCACCGAACAGGATCGCGCGATGACCGAGCGCGGTGCAGGCATCAGCACAGGCGGTTGAATCCAGCCCTTGATCCCGCCGGCTCACGCACAGATTGCAGCTCTCCACACAACCCTTGCCCCGCGGCACCCGCGTGAGTTGGTCCTCGACCACCTCGTGGATGAAACTGCGCGCCTTATAGGGACAGGCCATCATGCAGTAACGGCAGCCGATGCAGGTGTGCCGGTCGACCATCACGATGCCATCGGCGCGCTTGAACGAGGCGCCCGTCGGACAGACGTCCACACAGGGCGGATGTTCGCAATGCTGGCACATCATCGGCAGGTTGGACACGCGGCCGGTCAGGTTATCCTGCAGTTTGACCTTGCGCAGCCAGACCGCTTTCTGGGTATCCCATTCGGCCTCGGATTGATCCGGCTGCTTACGCTGGAGATCAAGCCCGTTTTCTTGATCACAGGCGTCGACACAGGCGCGGCAGCCGTCGACACAGCGGTTGGTATCGACCAGCAAACCCCACCGATGGGCATCGCTCACCCGCTCGGCACGCGGATTGCCGACGGCCTGTGCCTGGAGCACGAAAGCCGGAGCAACGACCGCCGCAGTCGCACCCGCGGCAATCCCAAGAAATGCGCGACGTGACTGATCCGGGCCGGCATTGAGGGTGGGATCCGGTGGCGAACCAAGGCTCGGATCTAGCGGTGCTTCTTGATGCTTCATGGTCATTGACCTCCCGCACGACCGGTCGCCGGCCCTGGCGTGTCGGACATGAACTGCCCTGGCGATGGACGCGCGCCCGCGGTAGCGTCGCCATGCGCGGCCAGCGCCGCCGGACTCAAGAGTCCGCCGCGCGGTACATTGGCATGGCAGCCAAAACAGTTGACGTCCACGGCGCTGAAGGCATGGCAGGCACCGCAGAACTGATCACGACCATTGATCGCGAGCGCCTGCCCCTCCGGACTGACGCTGACGTGACAGTTCACACAACCGGCCAGGCTGTGTTTGGTGGAGCGGATACCATGATGCACGGTTGAATCACGCTGATGCTTGATCAATTCCATGTGGTTGCGGCGCATGAAGTTCGTTTCCTCCACGCAGGCCGCACTGTGCGCGGCCTGCGACCCCGGCTTCACGTACCGCTGTGCGTCGCCCGCCAGCACGGTCTGAGCGGCCAGCACCCAGACCAAACCAACGGCGACAAGGCTTACTCTAATGACGGCTATAGCCATCGACGCCTCCTTCGGTGCCGATTCGCAACCACTCACTCACCAAGACCCATCTTGATGTAGCCGGTCGGGCAAACGTCGGCGCAAATATGGCAACCAATGCACTTGGCATAGTCGGTAGCCACATAGCGACCCGTCGTCCGATCAGACTTCTCCACCCGATAGACCGCCGTCTGAGGACAGTAGATCACACAGTTGTCGCATTCGAAGCACATCCCGCACGACATGCAGCGCTTGGCCTCGTCGATGGTCTCGGCCTCGGTCAGACCGATGACACGCTCTTTGAAATGACCGAGCACTTCCTCGGAACTCGGCACCTCCTCTTTGCGCAGATTGCGAGCGTGATAATTGAAGTGCCCCAGGAACAACTCATCCTGCCCGATGACCTCGGCGCCGGAGCGATCCTCATAGTTATGGATCGCCCAGTTCCCGGTGGCGGTTCCGCGCAGATCGCCCAACTTGCTCGCCTCGAAGGCGGTCGGGGCCAGATTCGCCTCATTCATCTTCGCCAACAGGTCGAAATGGTGAACGTCCACCTTGGGACGGCGCCGGTGGTCGACCTGCTTGAGATATTCGTCGATCGAATCGGCGGCGATCCAGGCCTGGCCGATCGCGGTGGTCAGCAGGTGCGGACGAATGATATCCCCGGCAACGAAATGACCCGGCTTGTTCGGCACCTGGTAATACTTATCCGAATTGATGAGACCGCGGCCGTTGTCGAGATCCGCAAGGCCCGTCAAGTCCCCGCCCTGGCCGATGGCGGACACGATCAGGTCGGCTGGAAGCACGCGCTCGGTGCCGTCAACCGCGGTAGGTCGACCGTCGTTCAGGGTGCAGTCGGCGATCTTGAGACCGGTGGCACGACCGTCGGGTCCCAGCATGACCTCTACCGGCATGACGCCGTCAAGGATGGTGACACCCTCATGGGTCGCATCGTGCACCTCATGTTCTGAGGCGGTCATCTTGTCGCGGGTAAACAGCGAGGTGAGCGTCACCGCGGCGCCCTGGGCCGCCGCGGACATGGCCGCATCATGGGCGACGTAGCCGTCATGGACCACTGTTTCCGGCAGATCGCTGTGGCCAGGCTTATTGATGTGGCCCAGACGCCGCGCGACCGACACCACATCGATCGAGGTATCGCCGCCGCCGACGCAGACCACCCGCTCGGCGGTGACCTTCATGCGGCCTTCATTGAAGGCCTTGAGGAACGCGACGCCGGAGACGCAGTTCGGTGTCCCCTGCCAACCGGGCACCGGCAGCCCACGGCCACTCTGACAGCCGATCGCCCAGAGGACGGCATCGAAGTCGCGCTCCAGGTCGGCGACCTGGACGTCGACACCCACCTTGGTCTTGAACCGGACATCCACCTGACCCAGGTCCAGGATGCGCTGAATCTCCGCATCGAGCTTGTCACGCGGGACACGGTAACCGGGAATGCCATACTTGAACATTCCGCCAAGCGTCTCGTTGGCCTCGAAAATCGTGCAGGCGTGACCCTTGCGGCGCAACTGATAGGCCGCGGCTAAACCGGCCGGCCCGCCGCCGATGATGGCGACCCGCTTGCCGGTGTCCGCGGGGGCCGCGTCAAACCGGTAACCGTTGGCGATGGCGGTATCGCCGATGAACTGCTCGACCGCGTTGATCCCGACGAAGTCTTCGAGTTCATTGCGATTACAGCCGTCCTGACAGGGCGCCGGGCAAACCCGACCCATCATCGACGGGAACGGATTGGCATCGGTGGAACGGCGGAAGGCATATTCCTGCCAGGTCATTCCGGCCGGCGGCTTTTCGGTCTGCCGAGCGATGGCGAGCCAACCGCGGATATCCTCACCCGAGGGACAACTCCCCTGGCATGGCGGGGTCTTGTGCACATAGGTCGGACACTTGTGGGAGGTATCCTGCACAAAAATCTTGTCGGTCCAAGCGTCCCAGGTGCTATTACCGTCCTCGTAACGGCGCCAGGAGGGCTTGTTCTTCTGCTCATTGCCGGGAGTTGCCATCGGATCACTCTCCTTACCAGTTGAACCAGTGGGTTCGATTCAGTTCGAAGACCGGGGCGACGCTGTCGCGTCGCGCCAGTGGGAATTATCGGGTCAGGCTCATGCCGCCTCGTCTACGGACTCACTGTCATCGTCGTCAAGGGCTTGCGAATCGTCATCGTCCTCGTCGTCCTCGTCATCTTCACGAGGCGTCAGCACGATGGCGTTCGAGACCAACTGATGGAGGCTGACGATCTGGTCCATCTCCATCCCGTAATAGGGCAGGACCTTGGTGAACTGGCTCTTGCAGATGGCGCAGATCGCTGCCATGTGCGTCACGCCCTTCTCCTGCATGACATTGTTCAGCGCCTCGACGCGCGGTTGCGCACCCTTGACCCGCAACTCCATCAGGTCGTCGGTCAGCAGTCCACCCCCGCCGCCGCAACAGAAGGTTCGCTTACGGATCGTATCCTCATCCATGTCGTAAAACTGGTTGCAGACCGCCTTGATGATGGCACGCGGGATATCGAACTGACCGCCGGGCTGATCACCCATCCGCGAGCCCCGGGCCACATTGCAGGAGTCGTGGTACGTGAGGATCTTGTCATCGTTCTGGGTCTTGTCGAAGGTCAACTTGCCCTGCTGGATCAGGTCGTAGGTAAACTCGCAGATATGCTGCGGCACCGGATACCGGGAATCCAGGAAGTCCCAGGGACCGGCCAGAGTGTTCAGAAAGCTGTAGGCGACGCGCCAGGCATGACCGCATTCGCCGAAGATGATGCGCTTGACCTTGAGCCGGATGGCCTCTTCGCGAATCCGCAGCGAGATCCGCCGCATGTTCTCATAGGAGCCGATGAACATGCCGAAGTTAGCCGCTTCCGAAGCATAGGAACTGAGCGTCCAGGAGACACCGGCCTCGTGAAAGACCTTGCCGTAGCCGATCAGACCATCCACATGCGGTTCGGCAAAGAAGTCCGCGGAGGGCGTAACCAGCAGGATGTCCGCACCCACCTGATCGATGGGATAGCGCACCTTGACGCCGGTTTCGTCGTAGACGTCCTCTTCCAACCCCTCCAGCGTGTCCCGCAGGGCCGGACCCGGAAGACCCAGGTTGTTGCCGATCGTATAGACCTTGCCGATGATCTCGTTACAGTACTTCTGGCCAACCCCGATACTGTCCATGATCTCCCGCGCGGCCATGGAGATCTCAGCAGTATCGATGCCGTACGGACAGAAGACGGAGCACCGGCGACATTGGGAGCACTGGTGAAAGTAACTGTACCAGTCGTCCAACACTTCCTTGGTGAAGTCAGTCGCGCCCACCAGCTTGGGAGCGATCCGGCCCGCGAGGGTGAAATAGCGCCGATAGACCCCGCGCATCAGGTCCTGACGCCCGACCGGCATGTTCTTCGGGTCCTTGGTGCCCAGGAAATAGTGGCACTTATCCGTGCAGGCGCCACATTTGACACAGGAGTCCATGTAGACGCGCAGCGAGCGGTACTTGCCAAGCAACTCGCCCATCTTCGCGATCGCCTGCGCCTGCCAGTCGTCCGCCAACTCACCGGGAAAGCCCAGCGGGGCCTGGAATTCCGGTTTGGCTACAAAGGGCGCGCTGTGAGCCATGGTACCAGGCGTCACCGCCGGTACCTGCGGGTACTGCCGCAGCGCAGGGACTACAAAAGTGGCCTTAGCCATGGTTCAACCTCATGTTCGGACGCCTGCGTACCCGGAGACCCTGATCATTTCACGTGATCACGAAACGCAATCCGCATCGGCCATCACCGCTGTTCGAGCCGCGCCGCCCAAGGGGCCAGGTGCCGACGCTCCCGCGGGTTGTCGACCTGATTGCGGGTCGGGCTGAAGAAGAGCCCGGGCGCATGCAGCAACTTGCTGAAGGGAAAAATGATCATCAGACCTGCCACCAGGAACAAGTGGAGCAGGAGCAACGGATCGGCCGGCAAGGGCTGCAGATCGAAGCTGTACAGACCGAGAAAGAAGGCTTTAACGGACACGATATCCGTATGAACCACGAAACTCATCAGGATGCCGCTACAACCGATGAGGACCAGCAGCCCGAGTATCAGGTGATCCGAGGGAGAAGAGATGTAGCGCACCCGGTCGACCAGGAAGCGCCGTGCCCAGAGTCCAGCCAGGCCCAGCACCATGGCAAACCCGGCGTAGATCCCGAACGGCTGAATGAACGCGATCGGTGTCGGGACTGGATCCATGAAATAACGAAGGTGACGCAGGGTTACGAGAAACAATCCAAAGTGAAAGATCCAACTGAAGATCCAGGTCCACTTGTTGCCGCGGAACAGGCTCTCGAACAGCACCACCTCACGCGTCATCCGCAACACGACACCGCTGTTGGTGATCGGCGCCGGTGTCGTCGGTATCTTCAGTGGCGCCGGCGTACGGGCGTACTGCACCACCTTCCAGGTCAGTCCGGCAACCAGAACCAGCGCCGCAAAATAGAATGCGAAGGCGTATAAACCCGTCAGAAACGACATGTTTCCGCTACCTTAAGTGAATCCGGTCGAAAACCGGGGGCGCCGACCGCTGACCCCGAACGGAGCGATCAGCGATCAGCTTGACCGGCGCCGCGCTGCTGCCTGGCGAGCCCCGGGGGTCTCGACGCAGACTGTAGAAACGCTCGCAAGTCCTCGTTATTTTATCGTCGGACGAGCGACATCAAACCGCCCTCGCGAGGCGGAGAGCGCCACCCGCAGTCACTCGGTTCAGACGCAGCCGGTCGGCTTCGGGAGCCCGGCAAAACGGCAGGCCTGCTTGGCCGGCCCGTAGGGGAACAGGCTGTAGAGGTACTTGCTGTTGCCCTTGTCCTTGCCCATCTTCTTGCCGACCGCCTTGGTCAGGACGCGCACCGCCGGTGCGATCTGATACTCTTCGTAATACTCACGCAGGAACTTGATGATATCCCAGTGCTCGTCGGTGAGTTCAATGTTGTCCTGCTTCGACATGACCTCGGCAACGCCGGGCTCCCAGTCGTTCAGGTTGGCGAGATAACCCTCTTCGTCGACGGCGATCTGTTTGCCATTGACGTCAATTGTGTCGGCCATTGCGATTCTCCAGACAGTTTTTTAAGTTGGAATAAAACTACAGCCAGGCCTGAACCTTGGCGTTCTCCGCGGCAAGATCCACAAAACCCGCGTAGTCCACGACGCTGATCCCGTTGATCAGGCGCCCCTCGGCAAAGCCCCGCGCCTTCAGGTCCGGGCCGAGGACATAGATCTTAACCCTGTTGAGGGCATCTTTGACCTGATCCTCGGCGCTCGTGCCGGTCAGGGCCGCATAGACGCCGTCCTCGATCAGCAACACGGCGGCGCCCGGCTGGGCAAACTTCAAGCAGGAATCCAGTGAGGTCCGCTCGAACGGGGACTTGTTGACAGTGTGCAGGATACTCATGGCATTCCCCTTTAGAAGCTGAAGACCACGTCGGACGCATCCATCAGCTCGCGGACACGGGCCGAATCGATCACCTCGACGATGTTCTCCACCTCTTCCTCGGTGTCGAAATCTTCCCAGGCGATCTGTACCAGATCGTCCTGCGTCAAACCGCGGGCCGCGAGCGAATCGCGATCAACGTAGACATTCTTGACCTCGTAGTCACCCAAGGTACGGAAAGTCGGCGAGAAATTCTTCATCCCGATGCCGCTGGTGTCCTGACCCTTGGTGAGTTGGTAAACGCCGTCATCCAGGAAGAGGACGCTCACTTCCTGATCGAAGGCCGCGCCGATCAGGATCACCTCCAGGGCCTCCCAGGCGTAGATGGTGCCATACGGGGCTTTGCGGTTCAGGTACAGGAATTTCTTCACGATTTCGGACATGACTGAGCCCCTGTTAGTCGCCGAATACAACGAGGCGATCGGACTGGATCGCCGCCTCGACCAACTGCCCCAGACCGGAGATCCGGAACCGGGGGTGGATATTGGTGGCGTCCTTGCCGTTGCGTGTCGCCTCGCCCTCGTCGACGATCCCGCGGCGCTGCGCCGCGGCCACGCACACCACCATATCGAGGTTGTAGCGCTCGGCAAGCTCAGCCCACCGGTTGACGATGTGGCGGTCGTCCTGGGGCGGCGTGGTCAGCCGCGTCGCGTTGTTCACGCCGTCGTGGTAGAAAAAAACGCGGAAAATCTCATGCCCCTTCTCCAACGCCGCCTTGGCGAACAGGTAGGCGGTATCCGCCGCCTGATGTTGGTAGGGTCCCTCGTTGATCTGAAGTGCAAACTTCATATCGCCCTCGAATAGCAGTGCCGAAAGAGGATCGCACACGGCCGCCCCGGATCAGGTCCACCGCGACTGCCGTCCGGACAGGACCGGCAGGTCGGTGACACACGGCTCCGGGGCCCCCGCGCCCCCGACCTTAGAAGCGGATGTAAGACGAACTGTTGAAGCTCGCACGCGCACCGCGCCAGGTATCGATGTGATACTTGGTGAACGGCAGCTCGACCTCTTCAAAGAAGCGTGGCCAGCCGATCCGCTCGATCCACTCGTTGATGCGCTCCCAATCCCGGGCGCCTTCCTTGTACGCCTTGAGGATGCGCTTGACGATAGCGGTCGCCTCAGGCCAGCGCGGCGGGTTGTTGGGGATACCGGCGGCGACCAGCTTCTGGAAGGTCGGCTTGCCGCGGGCGTTGGAGTGATTGCCGCCAACCCAGATCGCCAGCTTGGAGTGCTCGGCGTCATTGATCTGCATGGGCGGGCACGGTGGGTAGCAGGCACCGCAACAGATGCACTTGCGCTCGTCGACCTCAAGGGACGGCTTGCCGTTGACCATGGCCGGGCGGATAGCGGCGACCGGACAGCGCGCCACGACGGTCGGACGCTCACAGACGTTCGCTACCAGATCGTGGTTGATCTTGGGCGGCTTGGTATGCTGGATATTGATCGCGATATCGCCCTGGCCGCCGCAATTGATCTGGCAGCAAGACGTCGTGATATGCACCCGATTCGGCATATTCGCATTGCGAAATTCGTCGATCAGCTCGTCCATCATGGATTTCACCACGCCCGAGGCATCAGTGCCGGGAATATCGCAGTGGAGCCAGCCCTGGGTGTGAGAGATCATGGCCACCGAGTTCTGGGTGCCGCCGACCACAAAACCCGCCCCTTCCAGCGCCGCGATCAGCGGGTCGACCTTGGTCTGATCCTTGACCAGAAATTCGATATTCGAGCGCAGGGTGAAATGCACGAATCCGTCGGCGAACTGATCACCGATATCGCACAGCTTGCGCAGCGTGAAAACGTCCAGGATCCGCTGGGTACCCGCCTTGACGGTCCAAATCTCATCGCCGCTGTAGGCCACGTGACGCAGCACGCCCGCCCGCGGATGTTCGTGATACTTCCACTGCCCGAAATTCTTGCGCATCACGGGGTGCAGGTACTGCCAAGGGTCTGGGCAGCCGGATTCGATCGGCTCACGCGTGTCTGCCATCGCCTTCCCTCCAGTCAATTATCAGAGTGTGTCGTATTTGAAATCGGGTGCCGGAGCGAGCGTAAGCCCGGCATCACAGCGTTGATCGAGAAACTCAGCGCCCGGCCTCGGCCTGACGTTCGAACCAGTTTTCCGCGGCCTCGTCCCAACCGTCCAGGCGGATGTAGGAACTCTGACGGGGATGGCTCAGCATGTTCGGGTCCGGGTCGACACCAATGCCGTCGAGGAAGTTGGCCAACCCGATGCGCTCGATCATTTCACCGCAGCGCTCGTGTTCCAGCCCGTTCTCGGCCCAGAAATCGATGATGGTCTCGGCGAGCTCCACCAGGGATTCGTAGTCTTCCTCGGTATCAAGCTTCTTGAACGGCACCAGCACCGTGCCCATCAGGTCACCGATCTTGAGGGTGCGCTTACCGCCGATCAGAATGGTGACACCCTTATCGTCGCCGGGGTGCAGCGCCTTGGGCATGACGTTCAGACAGTGCATGCAGCGCACGCAGTCGCGGTTGTTGACGTTCAGGGTATCGTCATCGTTGAGCGACAACGCCTGCGTCGGACAACGGGTGATGACGTTGTCCACATAGTACTGACGGCCCTTGTCGGCAATGTAGTTCTTCACCTCGGCCTGGTCGACCTTCATGTCGTCGCGCCAGGTGCCAAGCACGGCGAAGTCGGCGCGCTCGATGGCGTTCTGACAATCGTTGGCGCAGCCGGAGACCTTGAACTTGAACTTGTAAGGGAGCGCCGGACGGTGCACGTCGTCAACGAAGTTGTTCACCAGCATCCGATGGGCCTTGATCTCATTGGTGCAGGACATCTCGCAACGCGCCGCGCCGACGCAGGACATCGCCGTGCGCACGCAGGGGCCCGCGCCACCGAGGTCCCATCCGTATTCGTTGATCTCATCGAAGAAATGCTGGGTGTTGGCAGTGTCGGTGCCGATGAACATGATGTTGCCGGTCTGACCATGGAAGGTGATCAAGCCGGACCCATATTTTTCCCAACTGTCGGCCAGTTGGCGCAGCATGGCGGTGGAGTAGTGGTTGCCCGCCGGCGGCTGCACACGCAAGGTATGAAATTCCTTGGATTCAGGGAACGCCTTACCGACCTCGGAGAAGCGCGGGATGATACCGCCGCCATACCCTAAGACCGACACAGTCCCGCCCTTCCAGTAGCCCTTGCGCGTCTCGTAGGAGTGCTCCAACTGCCCGAGCAGGCTGTTGGTCATCTTATTGATGCGTTCATCCGGGTGCTGGTCGCGCAGACGCTTGATACCAGAGATGAAACTTGGCCAGGGGCCGGTCTCCAGTTGATCGAGCATCGGGGTGCTGTATTTATCGATCGCCATTGCACTGTCTCTCCGATCTGGTAGCTTGCGAAAAAGAATCCGATCGCAATGCGCACACCCGAGCGCGGCAGCGGGCCGTTACGGGGCGCTACATCGTTGCGAATCTAAAGACGGTGGGATCGGCGATCATTCGTATTTTCGCGTGCCGAAATCCCCAGCGTCAGGCGCTACTTTAAAGGCTGGTCCGGGGCGCTCCCATCCCTCGGTGGGGAGGGCGATACCGCTCCGATCTACCCCTTTCGGGATATTGACCGACCTGGTGCCGCTGCGGATGTCCTCCAGCATGTCGCGGCGCGTGCGCGTCTTTCGATGACCGGTTGGATGTTACCGATGGGCGGCCAGTCAGTCAACGGTTACTAATATTAGCACATCCTAATATTATAGTGCATCCCGCCGTGCGGACCGCCTGTCCCGGCCGCGCCGCGGCCGACGCGCCCCGTTGACAACGTGCGCGGCGACAGGCAGCAATGCCAAACAACGTCTGCCCGCCACTGGCGGACGGTGGTGTGGGACAGGCCGCCCGCTTGCATTTCCGCGGAACGATCTTCACGTTCGCCCCAGACAAAGGCATTCAGGGCGGTCTCATCGAACCATGCTCAAGCTCAGCGACATTCTCGTGACCCACCAAGAAGTGGAGTCTTTCGGCGAACTCATCCCGCTGGTTCAGGACGTCGCCCGCGGCGGGGAGCGTTTTTTCCGGATGGACGTGAAACCACCCTACCCGGATACGCCGGACAATTGGGAAGATCGTCTGGAAGCCGCTTTCAGCGGTCTGATCCGCTAAGTCCGTGATGCCTAATCCTATGATCAACCCTCTCGACCTGCTGACGGTCAGCTTGACCAATCCGACCGTCGATCCCCAGCTTGACCAGAGCGAACGCGCGGCCCTGGAATCCCATCTTGACGCGCTCCGGGAGCGTCTTCGCGAGCTTGAACGACGTGACGGAGCGGCAAAGGCGGTCGCCGACACCCGGCTGCAGGTCGCACGTACCCTGGTCGGATTGGGGCGTGGGGAAGCGGCTTGGCCACTCGCCCGCACGGCATTCGATCGCTTCCTTGAGGCTGACGACTTTGAATCCGCGGCCGACGCCTGCGACGTGTTGTTCCAAGCCGAACAACCCGCATCGATCTGCGCTTTGGGCCAGGGCATCTGGCTGGCGGTCACCTGCCCCATCGATCCGGAACTCACCATTGAGTTGCTGGCGCATGTCATCGACGAGACCCCGGACGACGCCGACGGGGCCGCGGTGGCGGCGACCACCGCCCTGTTCCTGGCGGACGTGCGTGCCGAGGGCAAACATCGCGACGACCTGATGTTCTTCACGACGCAATTGCTCGGTGCCGTGGCGCGGCGACATAGCGGGGTGGAATCACCCGCGCAACTCGACGCCTGGATGGAACGGCTTGACCTGACCCAGCCGGAGCACTTCCTGGTGCGCTTACGCAGTGTCGTCGATTGCCTGGTGCAGGGGGACTGGTGGTTCGATCGCGAAGCATTGCAGGAGCGCCTACCCTTCGGCTGAGCGCTCCTGCCCGCCCCCAACGACGCGCCCGGCCCCGGGACATTCATTTGGAGGAGGCTTGTCATCACCCCGTCACGAGCATCTGTATGTATTGGAGTCAAGACGAAACCCTCGACACCCTGGCCGTCCCCGATACCATCGTTGACTGCCTCTTCGCGATCGAATGTCGCGCCCTGCCGGTCGATCACGCCTATGCGCTGAGCAGCGCGCTGGTCGCCGCGTGCCCCTGGATCGGCGAGGAACCAGGGCTGGGCATCCACACGGTTCACGTCGCCGGCTCGCAGAATGGTTGGGAACGCCCGGCCCACGGCACTGAGAGTCAAATCCAGTTATCGCGCCGCACCAAACTCATTCTGCGGCTGCCCAGGGCGCGCGCGCCCGCGTTACTCGACGCGCTGCCCGGCACCCGGATCGAGGTCGCCGGCGCGCCTTTGACCGTCGGCGCGGGCAAGCTGCGGTCGCTGGGCACAGAGAGCGTGCTGTTCGCCCGCTATCTGGTGTCCACCGCGGATCCGGATGAGGAGGCATTCATGAACAGCGCCGCTCAGGCGCTGGCGCTGCTGGGGATTCAGATCCGCAAGGCGCTCTGCGGCAAGTCGAACACCCTGGAAACACCGAACGGCGCGATCACGACCCGCAGCTTGTTGCTCGCGGGACTGAAACCCGACGAGTCGCTCCGCCTGCAACAGCAGGGACTCGGGCTCCACCGTCTCATGGGATGTGGCATCTTCATCCCTCACAAAGGGATCGACGCGGTCGGCAAGGCCCCCTGATGAACTCGGGCGATTGCCGTCAAGTCATGTAACGAGATCGTGACGAACCCATCAGAATATCATAAAATTATGGGGCTTTAATTGGCGCCCTCACTGGCGTGCGCCATGGTCACCCACCGAGACAGACGACGAGGAACAAGCACATGGCCATCGAGGTCAATGGCGTAAGCATCGAGACGACCGACCACGGCTACCTGGTCAACCACCTCGACTGGAACGAGGATGTCGCGCGCAAACTCGCGGAGATCGAGCGGATCACGCTCACTGATAAACACTGGGACGTCATCAACTACCTGCGCGACGAATACATCAACAACGGTCAGAACCAGCCGATGGAACGTGCTGTTCTCAAGGACATCGGCAAACGCTGGGGGACCAAGCCCGCCAGCAAGGACCTTTACCTCCTCTTCCCCCTGGCCCCGACCAAACAGGGCACCAAGATTGCCGGACTCCCCGAAGTGATGCGCAAAGGCGGCTACTGAGCCGGTGCCGCGCGGTGCATCGGAGCGGGCCGGCCGCGTCGGGGGCCGGCCCGCATCTTGCCCGCCAGCCGAGCACACGCCGATGTCGGCCGCGCGACCACAAAGACCGCAGGAGGCAGCCGCGCCCCACTTCGCGCGATTTGGTCAACGGCTGCTGCTGAGTGCCCTGCACCGGCTGCTACGCGTCGACACACCGCCGCGCCTCGCGGTGCTGATTTTCCATCGCGTGCTGCCCACCAATGACCCCTTCCTGGCGAGCGACCCGGACGTCCAGGCCTTCGCCGAACTCATGCGTCTGGTCCGTAAGCGCTTCTCGCCACTGTCCTTGGCCGAAGGTTTGCATCGACTCACACGCAACACCCTGCCGCCACGCGCGGTCAGCGTCACCTTCGATGACGGCTACGCCGATAACGTCGAGTTCGCTCTACCCGTCTTACAGCGCCTGGAGATTCCCGCCACCCTGTTCATCGCCAGCGGCTACCTTGATGGCCGGTGCATGTGGAACGATCGACTCTGTCAGGCCATCAGGCGCTGCCCCGGCACTAGCGTCGATTTGACCCCCTACGGTGCCGGTATCCGGCCGCTGGGTGGACCGCGGGAACGCGCCATGCTGGTGCGGGACCTGCTTCGTCTATTCAAGTACCAGGCACCGGAGCATCGCGAACAAGTGGCGGCGGATCTCGCGGCCCGCTATGCACCGGACCTAACCTCACCCATGGTCACTCGCACCCAGGTTAGGGAACTTTACGACCAGGGGGTCGAGATCGGGGGTCATACCGTCACCCATCCGATCCTCGCACGGACCCCGGATCAGACGGCCTATCGGGAGATCGCCGAAAACAAAGAGGATCTCGAAGGACTGCTGGGCACGCGCCTGCGCTTCTTCGCCTATCCCAATGGGAAGCCGGACCTGGATTTCACCGCGGCGCATACCGCCATGGCGCGCGCACTCGGGTATCAGGCGGCGTTCACCACGGGTCACGGGGTCGCCGTGGCCGGCACGGATCCCATGCGCCTGCCCCGCTTCACCCCCTGGGAGCGAACACCCATGCGCTTCGGTATCAGGCTACTGCTGAACATGCGGCACACAGCCTAGGCAACGAGTCAAGAACAAGTTAAACACGAATACAAATGATAACGATCATGGTACGGCATTCCCTATCATCGTTAACCGCACCCGCCGACACCGCACCGACATGCAGAACATCACACTGGTGCACGAATTAGTCCACATGGCCCTATTGCGGTCCGCCGACCGGGACGCCCTGGTCCACCGCACCGAGACCCTCTCCTATCGGGCGCTGTGGCGGCTCATCGGGCAATGGCGTGCCGGCCTGCTCAGATTGGGACTCGACGCCGGCGACCGGGTCGGCGTGTACCTACCCAAGACCTTCGACACCCCGGGGGCGCTCTTCGGGACCGCCGCGGCGGGCGGCTGCTTCGTGCCGCTGAACCCACTGATCAAGCCGTTTCAGGTCGCCCACATCCTGCACGACTGCAACGCACGCATCCTCGTGACCTCAGTCGAGCGGGCGAAAGGCCTGGTCAGCACGCTGACGCAGTGCCCTGACCTGCGGCAGGTCGTGCTGGTCGACGGCTCACCGACGGACATCGCCGAACCCTTGCGCACCCGCTGTGTCGGCGCCGCCGCAATCCTGGACGACTCCGGCGGCGGCCCCGCCGGACACCGCCGCATCGACACCGACCTGGCCGCGATCCTCTACACCTCAGGCAGCACCGGCGCCCCCAAGGGCGTGGTGCTCTCGCACCGCAACCTGATCGCCGGGGCACTGAGCGTTGCCGGGTATCTGGAGAATCGACCGGAGGATCGTCTGCTCGCGGTCCTGCCGTTGAGTTTCGACTATGGACTGAGCCAACTCACCACCGCGTTTGCCGCCGGTGCAGCCGTCGTCCTGATGGACTACCTGCTGCCCACTGACGTGATCAGGGCCGTCACCCGCTACGGCATCACCGGACTGGCGGCCGTGCCGCCGCTCTGGACCCAGGTCGCCGGACTCGACTGGCCGCAAGCCGCCCGGACCTCGCTGCGCTACCTCACTAACTCCGGCGGGTCGCTGCCCGCCCCCACTTTGCAGACCTTGCGCAGCCAACTGCCGAACACCCGAATCTATCTGATGTATGGGTTGACCGAAGCCTTCCGCTCGACCTATCTGCCGCCGGATCAGATCGACACGCGTCCGGACTCCATCGGCAAAGCCATTCCCAACGCCGAGGTTCTGGTGGTGCGGGAGGACGGCAGCCAGTGCGAACCGGATGAACCCGGCGAATTGGTGCATCGCGGCGCGCTGGTGTCGCTGGGCTACTGGAACGATCCCGCCCGAACCCGCGAGCGCTTTCGGCCGGCGCCTGGACAACCCGACGGTCTCCCCAATCCGGAACTGGCCGTCTGGTCGGGCGATCAGGTCCGCCGCGATGCGGACGGTTACCTCTATTTCATCGGCCGCCGGGACGAGCAGATCAAGACTTCCGGGTACCGCGTCAGCCCGACCGAAGTCGAAGAGGTGGTCTACCGCTCGGGACTGGTGGCCGAGGCGGTAGCCATTGGCATCCCGCACGGAACCCTAGGCCAGGCGATCCTGGTCGTCGCCACGGCCACCGCGCACCATCCCGACCTCGAATCGCGGGTCATCGCGCATTGCCGCGACACCCTGCCCGGCTTCATGGTGCCGCAACGCGTCCTGTTCGAGTCGGACCTGCCGCGTAATCCAAACGGCAAGATCGACCGCACATTACTGGCCTCGCGCTTTGAGAATCTCTTTCGCGGGGAGCCTGCCCGATGACGGACGACCTAATTGATAGTGGGATCGACAACGGGATCGACAACGGGATCGATCACCGGATGGACACGGCGGCGGACCAACCAGGGCACGCTGTCAGCGCGAGCATTCGCGACGCGCGGGGCGAACTCATCATCGGCGGCATCCCGGTCAGCCGCCTGGCCGACCGCATGGGCGGCACACCGTTTTATGCCTACGACCGCACCGCGTTAAGCCGCCGCGCCGCACACTGGCGGGCCGCCATGCCGGAGCGCCTGCGCCTGCACTATGCGCTCAAGGCCAATCCCATGCCGGCCCTGGTCCAACACCTGCGCGGTCTGACCGATGGCTTCGACGTGGCCTCGCTGGGCGAGTTACAGGTCGCCCTGGACACCGGCATCCCCGCCGGGCGGATCAGCTTTGCCGGCCCGGGGAAGACGGACCTCGAACTGCGTGCGGCGGTTGCGGCCGGCATCACCCTGCATCTGGAATCGGCCGGGGAGTTGGAGCGGATCGCCCGGATCGGGCACGCCATCGGCGTTCGTCCCAGCGTCGCCGTGCGCGTGAACCCGGATTTCGAACTGAAATCGTCCGGCATGAAAATGAGCGGCGGACCGAAACCATTCGGCGTCGATGCGGAGCAGGTTCCCGAACTGCTGGCGCACCTCGGCACCCTCCCGGTCGGGTTCCGCGGCTTCCATATTTTCACCGGCTCACAAAACCTGCGCGCGGAGGCCATCATCGAGGCCCATACCCGAACCCTGGCACTCGCGGAACGGTTGGCGCGGCAGGCGCCGGCGCCGGTCACCTCGCTCAACCTCGGCGGCGGACTGGGCATTCCGTATTTTCCGGGCGACCAACCGCTCGATCTCGCACCGATCGCCGCCAATCTCGCGGGCTGCATCGCGACACTCGGCCCCGGCCTGCGTGACGCCGAACTGGTGATGGAGCTAGGGCGCTATCTGGTCGGCGAGGCCGGTATCTATGTCTGTCAGGTGATCGACCGCAAGGTGTCACGTGGGCGCACCTATCTGGTCACCGACGGCGGCTTGCACCAACACCTTGCCGCCTCCGGAAATCTTGGGCAAATCATCCGCAAGAACTTCCCCGTCATCGCCGCCGCCCGCGCGGCGCCGGTCGGCACCCGCGAAACGGTCACCGTCGTCGGCCCGCTGTGCACACCGCTCGATCTCCTGGCTGATCAGATTGAACTGCCGCGCTGCGCGCCCGGCGATCTGATCGCCATCCTGCAATCCGGCGCCTACGGCTACTCGGCCAGTCCCCTGAGCTTTTTATCGCACCCGCCGCCCGGGCAGGCGCTGGTCGGCTGAGTCAAGACGATGTCCATGCACGCCGCGGCAGTACCACGCGAGCCTTTGGTTTCAGTCATCATTCCCGCGTACAACAGCGCCGCCTATATCGCCGAGACGATCGGCAGCGTGCTGAATCAAACCTTCGACGACCTGGAACTGATCGTGGTGGACGACGGGTCCACGGACGGTACCCCTGCGGTTGTCACGGCCTGCGGTCCACGCGTGGGCCTGATCCCCCAGGCCAACGCCGGCGTCTGCGCGGCCCGCAATCGCGGCATCCGGGAAGCAGCCGGGCGCTATCTGTGCCTGCTGGACCACGACGATTACTGGTTTCCGGACAAACTGCAGCGGCAGGTGACGGCCATGCGGGAACACCCTGACTGCGGAGTCATTTACAGCCCGTACATCCCCTGGACCCCGGATGCCGCCGGTCGCTTTCCGACACCCGACTGCTTCGACCTGGCGGCCTATGGTGATGGGATCGAGGCCGCATGCTCCGGGTGGATCTACCATCAATTCCTGCTCGATTGCTGCATGCTGACCAGCACCTCCATGTTCCGCCGGGAGGTCTTCGAGCGCTGTGGAGGCTTCGATGAGACGCTGCCCTACAGCGAGGACTGGGATCTGTGGTTGCGGATCTCGCGTGACTTCACTTTCGTCAAGCTGACGCGGCCTGACACGCTGTACCGCCAACATCCCCAACAGGGCAACCGCGTGGTGCGCACGCACGATTATCGGACGTTGCTGCTGCGGCGGGCGATGCGCACCTGGGGTTTGTGCGGTCCGGATGGGCAGTGCCTGCCGCGGGGGAAGTTCCTCGGACGGCTCGCCGACTACCAGGCCGCCTATGCCCTGGGACAACTGCGCGCGGGCCGCCGCGGTCCAGGTCTGGCGGCCTTGACCAGGGCCTGGGCGACATGGCCGCGCAAGATCAAACTTCTGGCATATCTGGCGGCCGCCCTCGTTGGCTGGAGGCCCCGGTAAGGAACCGTCCACCAATAGGCAAACAAGTCTATTGGGGACGCCGTTGGCATCTCGGTCGTTGTCGTTGTCGTAATTGTGTTTAACTTGCTCTTGACTCGTTATTTAACGTATTTCCGACTGGTTACCAATGGGCGTCGGCAGACGGGAACCATGTTGAGGCCGTCGGGAATGGACCGTCTGGGGAGCACTCTGCGCAACGACCGGCTCGGCGGCAACGCTCGCGATCCGCCGCAGCCGTTGGATCAGCCCCTCCAATCCAGTGCGGCGCGTCAGACTCAGATGCCCTGCGAGCCCGAGCCGGTCGATGAAGGCCGCAGTATCGAACGCCAGGATCGCCGCCGCGTGCTGCCCGGAAAACAGCTGCTGCACCAATGCGATCAGTCCGCGGACGACATCGGCGTCGCTGTCCGCCAGAAATTCGATGATGTCGGTCGTGCCGGGCCTGATCCGCGGGGACAGAAACACCAGACTTTGACAGCCTGGGACAAAGTTAGCCGGTGTCTTGAGTGCCTGGGGCATGGCGGGCAGCGCATGCCCCAGGTCGATAATCTGCTGATAACGCATCGGCCAATCGGGCAAGTCAGCGAAACGATCCAGGATGTCCTGCGCCGCCGCCGCGGGCGAGGCGGCCGTCGCGGCCGGGTACACACAGCTGAGTACCGAGGCGTCGACTGGACGGGCGCCATGGCTAATTCTCGCGATCGGTTGACGGGTTGCGGTACTCGCCCGTCTGGCCTGGTCGACGATCTGCGCGAGCGCATCCGCCAGGCGATCGATCTCCTGCGCCGTGTTGTAAACGCCGAAGGACGCGCGAGCGGTGCCCGCCACACCCAGACGCTCCATGAGCGGCTGACAGCAATGATGACCGGTGCGGATGCAGATCCCTTGTAGGTCGAGTCGGGTCCCGATATCGAGTGTCGCGAGCGGGGGGTCGGTGATCACCCAGGACAGCACGCCGGTCTTGCTCGGCGCTGTGCCCTTGATCTCCAATCCGGGGATCGCGGACAGCCGCTCCGTGGCCTGACGCAGCAGTCGATGTTCATGGGCAGCGACCCGCTCTAAACCGACGTCCGACAGCCAGTCGAGCGCTGCCGCCAGACCGACGGCGCCGGCAATGTGCGGAGTACCGGCTTCGAACCGATTGGGAATCTCAGCGTAGGTGGTCTGCTCAAAGCGCACACGCTCGATCATGTCCCCACCACCCTGATAGGGGGGCATCGCGGCGAGCCACCGGCGCTTGCCATAGAGCACACCGATGCCGGTCGGACCATAGAGTTTGTGCCCGGAGAAGGCGTAGAAATCCGCGTCCAGCGCCTGGACGTCGGTCCGCCCATGGGCGACCCACTGAGCGCCGTCGATCAACACCAAGGCACCGGCGGCATGGGCATCGGCGATCATCTCACGGACCGGGTTGCGGGTACCCAACGCATTCGACACCGCGGTCACCGCAACCAGTCGGGTGCGGGACGACAACAACGCCCGATACTGGTCCAACCGTAGCGCACCGTTGTCCTCAATCGGGATGACCCTGATTCGCGCCCCGGTGGCTTGCGCCACCAGTTGCCAGGGTACGATATTGGAGTGGTGCTCCAGCTCCGAGAGGATAATCTCGTCGCCGGCCCGCAGGTTGGCGCGGCCCCAGGCCGCCGCGACCAGGTTGATGGACTCGGTGGTCCCGCGGGTGAAAATGCATTCAGCGGGTTCGGCAGCCCCGATGAAGCGGGCCACACGGGCGCGCGCCGCCTCGTAGAGATCGGTCGCCGACTGCGAGAGCTGGTAGGCGCCACGATTGATGTTGGCGTTACGGCTTGCGTAATACCCGGCGATAGCGTCAATCACCTGGGCCGGCTTTTGGGTACTGGCGGCGTTGTCCAGATAGACCAGCGGGTGACCATGAGCCAGGGTCTTCAGGAGCGGGAACTGCTCGCGCAACGCGAAAAATTCCGACGCGGGACCGGCGATCACGGGATCGGCGCTGGATGAATATGCGGGTGCGGTTGTCATGTTGCAGAAGCTGAGCATCGGCAAGGCAAAGATCAACCTGAGAGTTTTCATGGATCAGTCGGCGCTGCCCGTCATGGCGGAGCACGCCGGGAAGCAACGCCGTCGCCGCGGGGGCCTTGATCACAGAATCCGGCCATGATCACCGTTCGGGCCAAAGCTTCCCCGGATTTTTCCACAGATGTCACAGATTTTCACAGATGAAGAAAAACATCTGTGTTCATCTGTGACATCTGTGACATCTGTGGACAAAATTTTCGCCCCAAGATGAGCGGATGCTGACCGGAATGACAACCAAGATTCCAGCCCCCAGGCGGAGAATGCAGAGACCATGATTCAACAACACCAACGGCATATCCGGCGAGAACCGACCCGCCGGACCGCGAGCGAGCGACCGCCGCGCCTGACCGGGGGTGGCTCCCAATGCGCCTACTGACGCGAGCGGAACTGCTGCGCTATGTCCAGGACAGGCGTGCGCTCTTCGATGCCGCGGCCGCTCGCGGTAATCCGTTTGCATGCAGCGCCTGGGTACTCAATTTCATCGAAGAGATTGCCGCGGACGACTGGCGTTATTATGTCGCCGAGGATTCCTCGCAGGGTGAGGCCTGCCTGGTACTCTACAGTGAACGCGGATCACCCCATCGACGTCTTGCGTTAACCAATTACTACGCATCCTTATATACCCCGCTGATCGGCGCCGCCGTCGACCGCGCGGCCTCACTGACCGCCATTGCCGCCGATCTGACGCGCGCCCGACCCGGCTGTGCCGCGATCGACCTCGCACCTCTCGCTCCCGAGGATGACGATACCGCGGCGCTGGTACGCGCCTTCACGTCTCAGGGCTGGTATGTCAAACGGTATTTTCGCTTTGGGAATTGGCACCTGCCCTGTGCCGGTCTGTCATTCGCCGATTACATGCGCGCACGCGAGTCGCAAGTGCGCCATACCTGGTCGCGCAAGGTCAGAAAATTCCGTCGCGCCGATGGCCTGGCACGGATTCGCATCGTGACCGCCCGGGACGAGATCGAGGCGGCCATGGATGCCTACGAGCAAGTCTATGCACACAGTTGGAAACCCCCTGAGCCCTACCCTGATTTCATCCGCCGCTGGGCCTATGTCTGTGCGGAAAACGGATGGTTGCGTCTCGGTCTGGCATCGGTTGCTGATGTACCGATCGCCGCGCAGTTCTGGTTCACCATGCAGCGTCGGGCCTATATCTTCAAACTCGCTTATGCCAAGGACTATGCGCACTGGTCGGCGGGAACCGTATTGACGGCCCATTTGATCGAACACAGCCTTGAGCAGGACCGGGTCACCGCAATCGATTACCTCAGCGGCGACGATCCCTATAAGCAAACCTGGATGTCCGGGCGCCGCGAGCGGGTCGGGCTGATTGCCTGCAACCTGGGCAATCCGCGCGGTGCGCTGATCGCGGCCTATGAATATGCCGGGGTCCTGCGCCAGCGCTGGCGGCGGCTGGGCGTCGATCCGGCAGCCGCGCCTGACCTGGTGTAGAATCCAGCGCGGCTCGCCACAGGCTTGCCAACCAGGATCCAGACGCACAGATTTACACGAGAGCCGCACCCGCTATGCTTGCTGTTTCAGACACCATTGGGGTGCTGCGGGACGTCCTGCGGCTCGGCGCGCGCGCTGACGATTTCACCGCGGCCACGCCGCTGCTCGGCAGCATCCCGGAACTCGACTCGATGGCCGTGGTCGACTTGCTCACCGCACTCGAAGCGCGCTTCGATGTACGCGTGAACGATGATGAGATCAGCGCCGAAACCTTTGAGACAGTCGGCTCCCTGCATGCCTGGATGCTCGCCAGGCTCGCACCCTGACCGCGGCGGGTGCTGCGCGCGCGCTTCCTGGAGGGTCCCCGCGGGCGGTTGTTCTGCGTCGGCATGCAGCCGCCGGAGCAACCGGGGCCGCAGCACTGGATGCTGGTGGTACCGCCGCTGCTGGAAGAACTCAATCAGTCACGTCGCACCCTGCATCTGCTGGGCCGGGCCCTGGCCGCGCGCGGGATCGGCTGTCTGCTGCCGGACCTCTACGGCACCGGAGACAGTGAGGGTGCCATCGGCGACGCCTCCTGGGACACCTGGATCGCGGACCTGAACGGCGTCCATGCCTGGCTGCTCAGGCAAGGCGCGATGCGGGTCGACCTCCTCGCCCTGCGCGGCGGCGCATTGCTCACGCGGGACTGGCTCGCCGCCATGCCGATCAGAGTGCCGCACCTGATCCTCTGGCAACCCAGCATCAGCGGCGCCCACCTGGTCCAACAGTTGCTGCGCCTGCGCCTCGCTGCCGGGCTCCTGCACGGCAGCCGGACCACGGCCGCCGCCCTGCGCGAGCGCATGGCCCTGGACGGCTGGATCGAGATCGCCGGCTATCGCTTATCCGCGACACTCATCGCGGCCTGCGAGGGGACCTCGCTCGAACCACCGGACGCGGCCCGGGTGGGCACCGTCGACTGGTTTCAACTCGTCGCCACTGATCAGGCGATCCCGCCCGCGGTTCATCGCTGCGCCGATTCCTGGTCCGCGGCGGGTCTGCAAATCGGCTTGCACCCAATCGTCGGGGACACCTTCTGGGCGACCCCGGAGATCGTCGAATCCAACAGACTCATTGCGTCGACTGTCAGCCGCCTGGAGCAGGTTCGCGATGCCCTTGGCTGAACCAGAGTCGCCGCTCCTCTTCGACTGTGCCGGCGTGCAACTTCTTGGCATCCTTCATCACGGCGCGGCCGATGCGCGACGCGCGGTCCTGGTGGTGGTCGGCGGCCCCCAGTACCGGGTCGGCAGCCACCGTCAGTTCGTGCTGCTCGCCCGGCGGCTCGCCGCCGTCGGCATTCCGACCCTGCGCTTCGACACGCGCGGCATGGGCGACAGCGACGGGGATGCCCGCACCTTCGAGACCATCCAGGACGATATCGCCGCCGCTGTCGAACGGCTTTTCGGCGAAATCCCCGGTCTGCAACAGGTGGTCCTCTGGGGGCTGTGCGATGCGGCGACGGCTGTTTCATTTTATGCGCCGCACGATCCACGGGTCGCCGGTCTGGTGCTGCTCAACCCCTGGGTCCACACCACGGCGGGCGAGGCGCGCGCCTTCCTCAGCTACTATTACCCGCGCCGCGTGTTAACCGGCGATTTCTGGTCCAAGCTGTGCTCCGGAAGCGTCGATCTGCGCGATGCGCTCCGCGGCTTGCACCGGTTCCGGAGATCCGCCAGAGAGCCGCGGCCGGCCGAGATCGCGGGCGCTACCGCACCCTTGCCGGATCGGATGCTGGGCAGCCTGCGCCGGTTCGACGGCCGGGTGCTGCTGATCCTGAGCGGCAACGATCTGATCGCGCGTGAATTCACGGGGCTGCTGACGACCGAGCGCGCCTGGTCCAGTTGGTGCGCGGGCACGGCCGTCGAGCGGCGCGACCTGCCTGAAGCCGACCACACCTTCGCGGCGGATCGCTGGCGCGGACAGGTCGAGCACTGGACACTCGCGTGGCTGCGGTCCTGGTGAACCCCGATGCCCACCCGCTGACCCGGCCCCGACTGCTGGTCTTCAGCACACTGTTCCCCCATGCGGCCCAGCCGGGCAGCGGGCTCTTCGTGCGCGAACGGATGTTCCGGGTCGGCCGGATTCTGCCGCTCTGGGTCGTCTCGCCGCGCCCGACCTCGCCCTTCGACCCACTCGCGCGCCGTTACCACCCCCACTATCGCCCCCCGGCCCCAGGCACGGAAATCCAAGCCGGATTCACTGTTCGATTCCCGCGCTTCCCGTCGCTCCCCATCCTGGGGCGTGGGGCCGACGGGCTCATGATGGCCCTCGGCGCCTTGCCGCTGCTCTACCGGCGGCGGGAGACCTTCGATGTCATCGACGCCCATTTCGGCTATCCGGACGGCTATGCCGCGACCCGGCTCGGCCGCTGGCTCGGCAAACCGGTCACGGTCACGCTGCGCGGTACCGAGGTTCCGCACAGCCGCGACCCCACGAAACGGCAACGCCTGATCCGGACTTGCACGGACGCCGACCACCTGTTCACCGTCTCCAGCTCGCTGGCCCGTCTGGCCGGGGAGTTGGGTGCCGCGGCGGACAAGATCCAGGTGGTGGGCAACGGGGTGGACCCGGAACGCTTCCGTCCGCTGGAACGCGCCGCCATGCGGACCCGGCTCGGCATCCCGGTCGACGCCCAGGTGTTGATCTCGGTCGGCGGACTGGTGGAGCGTAAGGGATTCCACCGCGTGATCGAGGTCCTTCCGGAGCTGGTCCGGGCCCATCCGCAACTGCATTATCTGATCGTCGGCGGCGCCGGAGCCGAGGGCGACTTTGCCGCAACCCTGCATCAGCGCGTCGCGACCCAGGACCTTGGCGCACGCGTGCATTTCCTTGGATACCTGCCGCCCGAGCGACTTGCCGAGCCCCTGTCCGCCGCGGATGTGTTCGTCCTGGCCAGCAGCAACGAGGGCTGGGCCAACTGTTTCCTGGAAGCCATGGCCTGCGGCCTGCCGGTCGTGACCACGGACGTGGGCGGTAATCGCGAGGTGGTCAGTGACGCGGCCCTGGGAACCGTCGTCCCCTTCGGCGACCCGCGTGCCCTCGCCGGCGCCCTTGCTGCCGCGCTTTATCGCCACTGGGACAGCACCGCGATCCGCGCTCATGCCCAGGCCAATACCTGGGACCAGCGGGTCGCGACCCTGGTGCAGACCTTCAGACGCATCGACACCGCGACCCGGACACCCGCTTGATGACCCCCGGAGAAACGCAGACAGCACGCAGCGTTGCGGTGGTGCGATTCTCGTTACCGAACAGCGCACCTTTCGCGTCACTGCAGGGTGCGGATGAATCGCACTCAAGGCACTGATCCAACAAGGGCTCGCGGCGCATCACGGGATGCTGGCAGCGCGGTACCGGCGTGACGCATTTCACGAATCGCTAATTTAGGGTTTACCCGACATAGGGTTTTCCCGTATCATCCCGAACATCCGCAAACGACCGACCGACTGCGCCGCCCATCCTGGGCATCAGACAGCCGGTTGGCCCGAAACAAACGGTTGGCTCTTTATGAACAAGACATTGGTTTCCAGTGCCCTGATCGCCGCTACGCTCATGACCGGACTCATGACCAGCATCAACACCCTGGCCGCATCCCGCGGCAGTAGCACCCAATCCGGTAAAGCGTCCTACTATCACGACCGCTTCCATGGCCGTAAAACCGCGAGCGGGGCCGCATACAACAAAAACTCCCTGAGCGCCGCTCACAAGACCCTACCCCTGGGCACTCAGGTCCGGGTGACCGACGCCCGCAGCGGCAAGAGCGTCGTGGTCCGCATCAACGACCGCGGACCCTACGCCCGTGGCCGCGTCATCGACCTCTCCCGTGCCGCCGCCCGCGAGATCGGCCTGGTCAACAAGGGCGTCGCCAACGTCAAGCTCGAAATCCTCGGGCGTTCGGGGAAGGGCGGCGTCTGAGACTTACCCCATCAACGCCCGCATCTTCGCCGCGTTCGGCGCCATCACCACACCCCGCTCGGTGACGATGGCGTCGACCAGGGCGGCGGGGGTCACATCGAACACCGGATTGCGGGCCGCACAACCGGCCGGCGCCAGACGCCGGCCGCCGCATGACAGCAGTTCCTCCGGATCACGCTCCTCGATCGGAATCCCGGTGCCGCTGGCCAGTTCCATGTCGACGGTGGAGGTCGGCGCGGCGACCATCACCTTGACGCCATGGTAGCGGGCCACCACCGCCAGCCCGTAGGTCCCGATCTTGTTGGCGACATCGCCATTGGCGGCGATGCGGTCGGAGCCGACGATCACCCATCCGATGCCGCCGCCGGCCATCAGGCTGGCGGCTGCGCCATCGGCCTGCAAGGTCACCGGAATGCCGGCATGCATCAACTCCCAGGCCGTGAGACGCGCACCCTGCATCCAGGGCCGGGTCTCATCCGCATAGACCCGTCCGATCTTGCCCGCGGCATAGGCGCTGCGCACCACGCCCAGAGCGGTTCCGTAACCGCCGGTGGCGATGGCACCCGCGTTACAATGGGTAATGATATCGGTCGGCCCGGCGATCAACTCGGCCCCCAGATCGCCCATCCGGCGATTGGCGGCACGGTCTTCCTCATGGATCGCCAGGGCTTCCGCCAGCAGTGCCGGGGCCGGGTCTGCACCATCCAGACCGGCGATCAGGCGCGCCATGCGGCGCACGGCCCAGGCCAGATTCACGGCGGTCGGACGCGCCTCCCGCAACCGGTCGAGGTCGGGCCTGATCGCCTCCTTCCAGCCCGCACCGGCCGACTGGTAGGCGTCCCGGCCCGCCAACACCACGCCATAGGCCGCGGCGACACCGATGGCCGGCGCCCCGCGCACCACCATGTCGCGGATGGCGATGGCGACTGACCCGGCGTCATCCAAGACCAAAAACTCGGCGCGCTCGGGCAATAGACGCTGATCGGTCAAATAAAGTCGACCAGCGTGCCAGAGGGCGGCATCATCAGGCGTGGGGGCAGCGGGCAAATTGGTGACCATGGGGAACTCTCGGGTAGGATGTTGCTCAGCATTGTCGCCGATTCGCACCCTGTCGCAATAGGACCAGATCCATGCACGCCGACCTCCTGATCCACCCCCAATGGCTGATCCCAGTGGACCCGCAGGACCGGGAACTCCAGGAGCATGCGGTCGCGGTCGCTGATGGACGCATCCTCGCGGTGCTGCCGTCGGCGCAGGCCCGCGCGTCCGTCACGGCCGACCGGGTGCTGGAACTGCCGGGCCACGCGCTGATTCCGGGTCTGGTCAATGCCCATACCCATGCGGCCATGACCCTGATGCGTGGACTGGCCGATGATCTGCCGCTCATGGCCTGGCTGCACGCGCATATCTGGCCGATCGAGAAACGCTGGGTCGATCCGGGTTTCGTCAGTGACGGCAGCCGACTGGCGATCCTGGAGATGCTGCGCGGCGGCGTCACCTGCTTTAACGATATGTATTTCTACCCGGAAGTGACCGCGCAGGCGGCAGCGGACGCCGGGATACGCGCGGTCATCGGCATGGTCGTGGTGGATTTGCCCACCAGCTACGCCGACAGCGCCGACGCCTATATCACCAAGGGTCTGGCGCTGCACGCCTACTATCGTGACCACCCGCTGATCCGGGTCGCCTTCGCACCGCACTCGCCCTACGCCGTTTCCGATGCCGCCTTGGGCCGGGTACGGATTCTGGCCGATGAACTGGAAGTGCCGATTCACCTGCATCTGCACGAAACCCGGGACGAGGTCGTTCAATCCCTGCGCGACCATGGAGAACGTCCACTCGCCCGCCTGGACGAACTGGGCCTGCTCGGACCCGGACTGGTCGCGGTCCACATGACACAACTGGAGGATGCCGAGATCGCACGCCTGGCAGCTGCCGGCGCCCACGTCGTGCACTGTCCGGAATCCAACCTGAAGCTCGCCAGCGGGTTCTGTCCGGTGGCGCGACTGCTGGCCGCCGGCGTGAATGTCGCGCTGGGTACGGACGGGGCAGCCAGCAACAATGATCTTAACCTGCTTGGCGAAATGCGCACCGCCGCCCTCCTTGCCAAAGGGGTCGCCGGATCGGCCGCGGTCGTCCCAGCCGCTGTCGCGCTGCGCATGGCAACGATCAACGGCGCAAGCGCGCTGGGTCTGGAACGCGAGATCGGGTCGATCGAGCCCGGCAAGTCCGCGGATTTGGTGGCAGTCGACCTGCGTGACTCCTATACGCAGCCTGTTTACAATGCGGTCTCGCAGTTGGTCTATACGGCCGGGCGTCATCAGGTCCGTCAGGTATGGGTCCAGGGTCGCCAAGTTGTCCGCGATGGAACTCCGACCACACTGGACCCGCAAGAGGTGATCTCCGCTGCGCAAGCGTGGTGCGAACGACTTCGTCCTTCCTGAAGGTGCCGGATGCGTGACTTGTGATGCACGCCACAGAAATCAGAAAACGAGAAGCACATCACAGAAACGGAAGCGCAGGAGATTTAAACTACGCATGAAAATCAGAATTGTATCCGTTATCGAACGGATCGGCCGCACATAGCCGGACGCGTTATCCTGCTGTTATCACGGATCGAGGGACAAGCATGCCGATCATCAGTTCCAATGTCGTATACCTGCGCCCACGGGCCTGGTCATCGAGCGGAAGTACACAAACGCTGAGTCCCGCAACCCGACTCGGCGGCAGCGTCGCCATGGCGGTCGCCGGACAACGCGCGCTGGCACGTTGGTCAGCGCCTGGGCCGCACGAGGACCCAGACGATCTCCGGGAGGGTTCGCGCTACCGCGATCTCTTCGAACGCTCACCCACCTGCCTCCTGGTCATGGACCAGGCAGCCGTCATCCAGCGCGCCAACGCCACTGCCACCGCACTGCTGAACGAAGCCCCGACTGAACTCGCGGGCACGAGTCTGTTCGATCGTTGCGTCCCCTCGAGTCGGCCCACGCTCCAGGGGCACCTTGAGCGACTCGCGGCCGAAGGTGCCTTCGATTCGTGCGAGATCGACCTGGCGCTCGGTGCAGACATCCAACTGCCGATGTGCCTCGTGACCCTGAACCTGGGCGACACCCCGGAGGGTCCGTTACGATCTGCGTTGTTCGACGTGTCCGGGTTGCGGGAACTGGAGTCCGGTCTCGCGCTGGCGGCCAGTGTCGTCGAGCACACCTCCCAAGGCGTGATCGTCACCGACGCCGACCACCGGACCATCGCCGTGAATCCGGCCTTCACCACCATTTCCGGGTATGCGGCAAGCGAGGTGTTGGGTACCGTGCCGACCGTCTTCCGTACCGACACGGCAAACGCCCACTTGGCCAGACAGGTCATCCGGACGCTACGCGATCAGGGGCATTGGCAAGGTGAGGTCTGGAACCGACGCAAAGGGGGTGATGCTTACCTCGAATGGGTGAGTGTCAACGAGATCCGCGACGATGAGGGCTCGCCGATCCGCTACGTCTGCATCGGCTCGGACATGACCAGCCAGGAAAACGCCAAGCGCGAACTCATCCGGCTGGCCCACTACGACGACCTCAACGACCTGCCCAATCGCCCAAACCTGCTTGCCCAACTGAACCGTGCGCTGGTCGAGGGGAAGCATGAGAAGTATCTCGTGGGAGTCCTCTTTCTGGACCTGGATGGGTTCAAGAACGTGAATGACTCCTTCGGTCACCAGGTCGGGGATCGACTGCTCCGATTCGTGGCCGAGCAACTCAAGAGTGCGGTCCGCGCGACCGATCTGGTTGCCCGCCTGTCCGGTGACGAGTTCGCCATCCTGATCCCCGCGCTCAAGAGCGAGCACTTGGCCGGACAGATCGCGGAGAAGGTGCTACGCCAACTGTCGCAGACCCCGTTCCACGACAACGGCAGGGAACTCTACGTCGGGGCCAGCATCGGCATTGCCGTATTTCCCAAGGACGCCACCAACGCCGAAGAGCTTCTGTGCTGCGCCGATCAGGCGATGTATACGGCCAAGAATGCCGGCGGCATCGCCTATCGTTTTTGTGGTAAATCCACCGACGGCTGGACCTGGAACGGGAACCCGATGGAATCCCAACTGCGCCGCGCCTTGGAACGTCAAGAACTCGGTCTGCACTACCAGCCGCGCGTGAGCGTGCGCAACTTCCACATCCGCAGTTGCGAGGCCGTGCTCTATTGGGAGCGCGACTACCTGGACAAGGTCGCTCCGGAAGCGTTCATCCCCGCGGCGGAAAAGTCCGGCCTGATCGTCCCCTTGGAGCACTGGGCACTGCAATCGGTGGCGACTCAGACGCGGTTATGGACACTTCCGAACCGGCCACCACCGCGGATATCAATCCACCTGTCATCGATTCATCTGCAGCCGGTGCATGTGGAACGACTGCTGCAGCACCTCGCCGCAAGCGTCAGCGCGGGCGGAAATCCGTTCGAAGTGCTGGTCGATACCGCGGCGATCAGCGACTGTAACGACCGGACCATCGCCGCGCTGAACCGTATCCATGGTCTGGGGATCAGGATCGCTCTGGACCGCTTCGGCGCCGGCCCTACCCCGCTGCGCCAGATCAAGTCTTTACCGATCAGTCGTGTGCGGCTTGATCCCGCCCTGGTTCGCGACCTGGAAACGGATCCTGAGGTCACCAGCTTCGTGGGGGCGATGATCGCCCTCGCCCATTCATTCCGCATCAAGGTCGTCGCCGGGGGGGTGGTCACGCCGACGCAACTGAAATTGCTGCGTACCCATCGTTGCGACGAGGCCCAAGGCGCACTGTTCAGCCCACCCATCCCGCCCGATGCATACATCGAGTTGATTGAACAGGCATCCCAGTGTGAACCCGACGCCCGACACACCGATCGAGCAGTCTCAGAACGCCGGACGCCGGGATTGATCCGCACCCTATCCGGCGGTTGGTCGCGGGTTGTCTCCGGAATCCTCGGCGCCGACATCAATGAGAAGAAATCGTGAGTGTAGGCATATTCCTACAACGATTAGGGATTTTTCTTCGGGAACGACGGGAAGGATCGCCGTAGGCTGGAACCCGTCAGGCGCATATCCTAACGATTAAAGGGACAAGGAAAAGGATTAAGGATAGGGATAGGGATAGGGATAGGGATAGGGAACCGTATCATCAGGAAACCGGGCGCGGCAGGACGCCGCGGAGCACGGAGCAGGACGCTAGGAGCAAATCGGGGCAGTTCGACGGAAGCGAGGCCCCAAAAACACCCTGGAAATCCCCTAAGGTGATTCCCGAAAAACGTCGTACCACGTCGGCTCAACCTCCGGTGACCGGGGCGACGTGACCGCAGGCCGACCCTTCAGCGGCTGAAGCCAGCCCCGCATCCAAGCGCCAGCAGAAGCAGCACCAGAGCCTCGGTCAACTCCACCAAGGCGCCAGCCGTATCCCCGGTGAAGCCACCCAGACGCGCCATGAGGGAGCGCCGGACCAGCCAGTACAACCCGCCAGCCGCGCTCAACAGCAAGAGCCCCGTCCATCCCAGTACGAACCATACGACACCGGCCGCAAGGACGATCGCCAGGCGCGAGGCCCCGGGGGGCGCAGTACGCGCCGGGTCCGCGGCCATCCCCTGCGGGCGGGCGTAAGGCGTGGACAGCAGCAGCAGCGGCAACTGCGCCCGCGCGATGAGCGGTACCCACAGCAGCAGCCACGCATCTCCGGCCCCGATCAGCGCCTCAATAGCCGCGAATTTCGCGATCAGGACCAGTGCCAGGGCACTGACCCCCGCCGGTCCGCTGGTGGGGTCCTTCATGATCGCCAGCGTGCGCTCACGGCTGCCGAGACCGCCGACCCAGGCATCAGCGGTATCCGCCAGGCCATCCAAATGCAGCCCCCCGGTCGACCACACCCACAGCGCCAGGACCAGGGCCGCGGCGACCCCAGACGGTCCATTCAGCACCGCCGGCCCCAACGCCAGGGCGGCCCCGCTGATGACCAGGCCCAGCAGCAACCCAATCCATGGATACCAGGGAACCGCTTGACCCAGTTCGGCCGGTTCGATTGCCCCCGGGTCCGGCAAAGGAAAGCGGGTCAGGAAGCGCCCGGCGATCCAGAGTGGGCGCACACCGGGAAACCGGTTCATCGGTCGATCACCCCATGGGCCATGACGCTCGGCCGACCGGGGGAAACCGGGATGCGCAAGCGGCTCAGGCTCGCCAGCGGAACCTCGATCAGCATCCCCGAGCAATCACCCATCCCCAACACCTCGGCGAGAATGATCCGCACCGCGCCGCCATGGGTCAGGACCAGGGTATGGGTCGGGCCGCCCGCGGTGAGCGCGCGCCAACCAGCCAACACGCGGGTTCGGAAATCCGCAAAGGGCTCAGCCCCGGGCGGGGTATAGCCGACCGGATCGTCCCAGAACCGCGTCAGCTCCACGGCCGGAATCTGGTGTGCGGCCAGCCCTTCCCAGTCACCGAAGTGACGCTCGGCAACGGCCGGGGCGATCTCCATCGATACCCCCCGTTCCACCGCCAACGCGGCGGCGAAGTCCGCACAGCGGCGTGACGGTGAACTGACAATGTGCCCGAGGTCGACCTCACCACGCACCGCGGCACGTAATTGCACCCAACCCGCATCGCTCAACGCATCATCATGACCGCCGCGAAAGCGCGCTCCGCCCAAGACCTCTCCGTGGCGCAACAGGACGATGAAGCGATCCGCGGGGATGCTCAACCCGAGACCCCGGCCTGCGCAAAGGTCGCCATCCCGGCGTGCAGCTCGCACGCCAGGCGCAGGACCGGCACCGCCATGGCCGCCCCGCTGCCCTCCCCCAACCGCATCCCCAGATCCAACAAGGGCGTCGCATCCAGGGCGGCGAGCAAGCGCCGGTGGCCAGGCTCGGCAGACCCGTGCGAGAACAACAGCCAGGCACCCACACTCGGGTTGATTCGACAGGCCGCGAGTGCCGCCGCGGTCGTGATATAACCGTCCACCAGCACGGCCACGCCCCCTTGGGCGGCGCCCAGGTAGCAGCCGGCCAGCGCGGCGATTTCGAAGCCGCCGAGCCGCTCCAGCACCACCAGCGGATCCTGCCCAACAACCGCGTGCCTGGCCAACGCACGATCGACCACCTGCACCTTACGACGTATCCCGGCGCCATCAAGCCCGGTCCCCGGACCGACCAGATCCGCGGCCGGCAACCTCAGAAGAGCACAACCCAAGGCTGCGGCGGTCGTCGTGTTACCGATGCCCATTTCACCGCCGATCACCAGCCGGACCCCGCCCGCGACGGCGCGCCGCGCGGCGTCGCGCCCGATCAGCAGCGCCTGCGCCAGTTGATCTCGCGTCATCGCCGGTTCCAGCGCGATGTTCCCGGTACCAGCACCCACGCGCTCGCCGCGAACCCCGGTGATCGCCCCAGGGTCTTCACGGCTGCCGCAATCGATGATCTCCAGCCCGGCCCCCAGGCTGCGGGCCAGAACCGAGATGGCCGCTCCGCCGCGGGCGATGTTGCGCACCATCTCGACCGTCACCGACTGGGGAAAAGCGGAGATCCCTTCCGCCGTCACACCGTGATCGGCGGCGAACAGACAAATCTGGACCGGATCGACACGCGGGGTCACGCTGCTCTGCAGTGCCGCCAGTTGGATCGCCACGGACTCCAACCGACCCAAGGCGCCGCGGGGTTTGGTGAGTTGATCCTGGCGCTCACGCGCGGCGGCGGCAGCGGTTGCATCAGGGGACGAGCAAGGTTCGGTGAGCCAGGCGAAGGGGTCGGTCATGGGGCAGTGGTTAGTGGTTAGTGGTTAGTGATTTCAGACTCTTTACCGACTCAGTGCCGGCCCTTTCACGACCAGCGGCAGGCCGGCGACCATGAACAAAACCTGATCGCAGCGGGCGGCCAGGTCTTGGTGCAGGCGCCCGGCCAGATCGCAGTAGCGGCGGGACAATTCCCCCAAGGGGATCACGCCCATGTTGGTCTCGTTCCCGACCAGGATCAGGCGGCCGGGCGCCGCGGCGATCACCTCGGGCAGACGCTCCAGCGCGTGCTCGATCCGTGGGCCGTCAGCCTCCATGAGCAAATTGGTCACCCACAGCGTCAGACATTCCACCAGAACACAGCGCTGTGCGGCCGCCTCGACGCTGATGCGTTCGGCCAGCTCGAGCGGTTCTTCAATCAGGCGCCACTGGGCCGGGCGGCGGCGGCGATGCGCCTCGATGCGCCGCGCCATCTCCCCGTCGCCCGCCCGCGCGGTGGCGAGATAGGTCACCGGCAGTCCGCTGCCATGGGCCAAACCCTCGGCCAGTCGGCTTTTGCCGGAGCGCACGCCGCCCAGGATCAGGGTGCACCGCGGCGGAGCCTCAGTCACAGCTCGATGCCTTTCTGCGCCATCACCCCGGCGTCGAAGGCGTGCTTGATGGGCCGCATCTCGGTCACGGTATCGGCGATTTCGATCAACCCCGGCGGCGCACCGCGACCGGTCACCACGACGTGCTGATGGTCGGGACGCGCGTCCAGTGCATCGATGACCCGATCCAGGGGAATCAGAGCGAGCTTGAGCGCGATGTTGAGTTCATCCAACACCACCACCTGAATGCTCGGGTCGGCCAGAAAGCCGGCTGCCAGTTCCCAGGCCGCCAGGGCGGCGCGGCGATCCAGATCCGGGTCCTGGGTCTCCCAAGTGAATCCCTCGCCCATCACATGGTATTCAACCTCGGGGAAACGCCGGAAAAAAGCCTCCTCCCCGGTCGCGAAACTCCCCTTGATGAACTGCACCACGGCAACCTTCATGCCGTGACCCAGGGCGCGCGCCACCACACCGAACGCCGAGGAACTCTTCCCCTTCCCGTTACCCGTATTCACCACCAGGACCCCACGGTCGATGGTGGCGCCGGCCACGCGCGCGTCGACAATTTCCTTATGACGCTGCATGCGTCGGCGATGACGCTCGCGCGCGATGTCGTCGGTCATCGGGAACCGACGCGACCGGACGCCGGACGCGGGCTCATCGCCAGGTGCGCGACCGCCGCCAGGCCGACATAGCCGACGAGTGCGGTCAGGGTGCCCGGCAGGTAGCTGACCAGGCTATGACCCAGGCCGACCAGACTGGGCTCGAAGCGACCGGACAGCAGATAGAAGCCGCCGCTGGCAAAGGCTTCAGCCGCGACACCGCCGGCCAACAAGACCGCGCCCAAGAGCGGCAGGGTCGTCGGCTCCGGACGATGACGGGTCTGGTACCAACGCCCCAGCGCCCACAGGCTGCCGTAGGCCGGAACCAGCATGCCGTAGGCCGGACTGAAGCAGTAGCCGCTGACCCCGCCCCAACCAATCGCCGTCAGATCGATGACGGTCGCCAGGGCGAACAGCGCAACCGGCACCCACCGGGCGCGCAGGTAAAACCCGGCGAGGAAAAAGACAGCGAGCGAGGCATCAGGCAGATGATGCCCCAGCGGGGCGAATTGCTGACCGCGGGTGGCGGCCATCAGCCCGGCAAGGGCCAGCAGGATCAGAATGCGGGAACGGGACTCAGTGGTGTCGGTCATTCAGGGCGGACTCCGAAAGGATACGCGGGCGGGACAATTTCCGGGGTCTCACCCGGATCACCTCCCATTGTAGGGCGTCGCGCGCAAAGTCACTAGCCGGTTCCGGTCCACCCCCAGCGATCCGTGTGGGCGCCGATCCGCATCCTGGCGACCACGTTCGAGTCCCGGGGCTTTCAGCCACGGAACCACACGGAAGGCACCGGAAAAGCAGGGCTCCGGTGCCCTCGATGCGGTTTCGCCTTAGAAATCCAGCCGCCGCAGGGACGCACCGGTTTTGGCATCCACGACGAACGCACGCAGTTGCGCCTCGGCGCCGCACCGACCCAGCATCACCAGTTCCGCTGCGCCATTGCCGTTGACATCGCCGATGCTCACCAGGTCGAGCGGCGTACACTCCTTCATGCCGACCGGGCGAGCGCTGGGACTGAGCGCGAACCACCCAATCCCGTCGCCGGAGCGCACAGCCTGCGAAGTCGCGTTGACGGAATAGGACACCGTGTCGAGGTTGGCGTCGGCAAAGGAACCCAGCAGCACCAGGCTCGATCCGTCGCCCTGGTCGGGCATCACCGCAACGTCCACCAGACGACCGAAAGAGGTGCCGTCGAACGTACTGACCAAGAACCCGGAGGCGGCGTCTCTCACGCTGACCAGATCGCGACCATCGGCGTCGCGATTGACGACGGCGATTTCCGGCGTACCGTCGCCGTTGATGTCGCCCAGGGACCGCAACCAGGCGCCCCCCTTGAGCACCTCGCCGTTCCGCAACTCGTAGGCACCCATGTCGATGCGGCCATTGCGCACCCGGTCGAAGCCTGCCCCACGCTGGTCCCAGTCAGGAGGTATCAAGCCACATGAGTCGGGTGACACTAACCACGAGCAGTCGTAGCGCGGAGGAAGCAGCGAATCGGGATCGCCGGTATCGAGCGCCGGACTGGCGCGCCCCAGGGCCTGAGTCTTGGTCGGACCGCCGTTATTCTGCAGGAGTCCGAGTTGCGGGTCTTCACCGAAGCGGTTGGAACCGGGAACCGCGTCGGTGATGTAGGCGTCCCCTGATTCCCCGATCAGCGAATAGCTCAGTTCCACCGGCAAGATGAGTTCCCAAGCGGACGGCGAACCGCTGCGCAGATCCGGATGACTCGTCGCCGTGTTTCCCGCAACAATGGTGTTATGGATTCGCGTTTCCTCGATCAACGCATCGTAATTCCAGCCCCATTCATCGTAGAAGCGCTTATAGAATCCACCGCCGTCAACTGCCGTGTTACCGCTGATGGTGCTGCTTTCTATAACTGTAGTCCCCGTGTACTGGTAGATTCCACCACCGCTGCTATCCGCCGCGTTTCCGGAAATCGTACTGTTGACAACGGCAAGATGTCCGCCATTACCATAGTGGGAGTTGCCAATGCGGATGCCGCCTCCATGAGCGGCCTTGTTACCGGATACGGTGCTGTTTACAAGTGCAACTGAATAGGACGCGATGCCTCCGTCCATGTTCCCGGACAGGGTTGACCTGGCGACGGAGCCATTACATCCTAAGCCAACACCCCCGTTATCAATGATCTGAGTCGCCAGCACGGAGGCTCCCCGGTAACCCTCACAGCTTACGCCACCCCAGGCGTTGCGAGCGATCACACTGCTGTCGATCGCGACCGGCCAGCCCGCGCGCGAGACATTGGCGATCGTTAGCTCGACTTTGGCCATTTCAGGGAGTCGAGGCCAGTTGATTCAGCACGCGTTGCCAATCCTGGCGGGAAATAACGAGGGCGTCCGGGTCTGCGGTTGAGTTGACGAAATTCGCCGCCGCCCAACTGGTGCGGCGCACCA
>NZ_CAIZIZ010000384.1 GCF_903933125.1 uncultured Lamprocystis sp.
GGGTACAAGCTGTATGCTTGAAAAATCAACGCATTACGGTGCGGCAGTGCCGACCATGACAGGGGTCAGTAAATTTTGACGATGCACAATATCTTATTGATTATGTTACGGTAAATTGCCACGGGAAATCCCAGAGAGCCACCTTTCGGTTACCAGCGTAGGCGGGTGCATCAGAGGAGCTGATCACACCCACGTCAGACAAAACTGCTCGGTAGTCGCTTTGGTTATTGTTCTGAATCTGCGGGATGACGCGAAGTTGGTCGTCGCCCTTTTTCAGCACGAGTTTGCGCTTGAGGTTGATCAGCTCCACGCGCTGATCGTCATCCAATTCCTTCTCGTGGTGCTTCAGCGACTGGTATAGCGCCGCGAACAGGAGCGACAGAGTCGTCAGCCGTTGCTGACCATCCACCACCTCCAGGCGCTGTACGGCCAGTGTGTCGGTGGTTTGATTGATGCAGATAATCGAGCCAAGGAAATACCCCGGGTTGTTCTCCTGCACATCGTCAAACAGCGTTTCCCATTGGCTCTTATTCCAGGTGTACTCGCGCTGGTACCGCGGGATCGCGTAGACCACGCTCGCTTCAATGTCGAAGAGCTGCGAGACAGGATAATTATTGACCGACTTAATCATAGGGACTCTATCACCCCGGCCGTTTCTCGATAGTCGGCCAGATAACTGTCGAAAGAGAATTCAGTGTTCTTAATGGCCGAGATGAAATCGTCCATCCAATTGCCGGCCTTCTGTTGGAGACCGTGCATGCTTGATTCTGGTGCAATCACGCCCTCTGGGCGTGAGGCGTAGTCTGTCAGAACGTTCAATGCCGCGTAGCCGTGCGCTCCCATCTCCGAGAAGTAGGACTTGGTCAGGTGCCGGACCTGTCCCCGCAACGCCAGAAGATCGTCGACGCGTCTTTGTTTATCGAGTACATCTTTGGTCGCCTTGATGTCAAAGGCACGGCACAGAATCGGCAGCATCTCCGACTCAGGCACGTGGTACCGCTTCAGTTGGTGCAGCTTTTCTGTAAGCGCGGTCTCCAGCTTGCGGATATCGCCAATGTTCTCCACGAAGCGATCGACACGGTCCATGCCGCGCCGGGTATGTGCGTAGCTGAACTCAATGCTCTTGCTGCCAAAGATGATGCCGTTCAAGCAAATCCATCGGCAAAATCCCAACTCGAAGCGCAACAGCCGCGTGCGGTTGTAGCTGTTGCTGATGCGCAGGAACGCGGTCCACTTGTCCTGTTCCCAGGGCGAGAAGTCCGCTGTCTTGTGGATCAAATCGATGTGGCAGAACGATCGGGTTTTTGGCATAGTGATGTTCAAGCACTCCATGTCGCCGATCTGTGTGGTGTGGAACACCTTCTTCATCACTTCAGCGGCCATGTCAAATGCCGCCATATTGGTTACCAGCTCGTAGTCATCGGTCACCACGGCGAAGGGGTTCTGCCGTTCCACGTCAACCACCGCAAAGTGCCTCTTAAGCTGCTTAAACTCATTGGCGGCATCTGTGGCCGGCATGTAGAGCGCTCGCGTCTCCACCGGGAAAAACGCTTCTGCAGGGTCTCTTGGCTTCCAGGCTCTGGCGTTCGTCATGTTCTTATACCTTTCCCCACTTAGCGTGGGCTGCGTCATTTTTGGACGAGCGTCAAGTGGTGATCGTTGATGCGATCGCCGGCCTTGCCGTCGTATTGAGAGCCGCGTGCGGACGCCTGCTGACGGCAGCCAGGGCGTTTGGCCAGCTCGCTTGCTGTGCCCTGTGCTCCGGCTGACGTGGTGTCGGCGACTCCGCACCACTACCCGCCATTATGCAAACCCCACATAGCGACTACCCATCCTGAACCGCCACCCGCGTCGCGCCCCCGTGCTCAGTCACCCTCGGCCGACAGCGTATCTTGACCGCTCCCTTTGAAAACGAATCGTCAGTCGCCTTGCTGGACCAGACGTACGCCTCGCCGGGCTTCAACTGGGCCATCCGCTCCGGGGTCAGGTTGCTCAGCGCGGCGTTGGCCTTCTGGAGGTGCTTCAGCCAGGCGGGAGAGTTGAATTTGTGCAGGATGATCTGGCTGGAGAGCTCGATCAAGCTGAGCGGCACCGACGGCGGATCCTGGCTGGCGACCATGATACTCACACCCTTGTGGCGCATCTCGCGGACCACCTCGACCAGACCGGCGACCAAATCGGGGCTTTCGATGTATTTGTGGGCCTCATCGAACACGACCAGCTTATTGAACCCCCGCCCATCGACACGGGCATCGGCAAAGAGTTGCAGCAGCACCAGGAAGAGGCCGAGTGCCTCATTCTTCTCGATGAACTCGTCGCGCAGGTCCACGATGATCAGGCGGCCCGGTCTCACGACCTCCGTCAGTGACTGCGCATCATTGATGTACTCTGCCGCCAGGTCCAGGCGCGAGCGCGCCACATCCTTTAAATGGTCTGGTATCGGCGAGGCATCAATGCCGGCCCGCAACCCCGCGAGAGTGATCTGGTCGCGCATCCCCTTCATGATACGCATCACCTGACGGATGTAGTTGGCCTGGTTGCCGAGCGCACCCATCAGGAACTTCCAATGGGTGGCCGTCAATTCCGAGGCGGAAAACTGCAAGGGCTGGACCTCGATGCCGGGATATTCCACTCGCCGTTCGTCCAACTTGTCGGCGGGTACCAGCAGCAACACATCCACCAGTGCCTTCGGTTCCGCACCGTAGGTCTCGCGCAGGGCGCGGATTTGGTCCTCGACCGAATTTGCAGCCACCATCGACGTGAACTCGGGCCGGTAATCCATGGTCGGGCTATAGTGAAAGATCACGGTCGCCAAGGGGTCCGGCAGCGTATTGATGCCTGGGATTTGTAGCGAAGCCATCTCCGCGACGCTGCCCAGGGTGTAACTCTTGCCGCCCCCTTGAACACCAAACAGGCTGATGGTATGAGTCTGGTTAAGGTCCAGTGCGACCTTCCGGCCCGAGACCTCACCCAGCAGGCCATACTGGGGTGTGGCGCCCGTTGCCCCGAGCATGACGTCGTAAGCAACGCACAGTTCCCCACTGGGGTCTCCTTCACTAAGAGGGCGCTTCCCAGCGTCCACTACGCCGTGCACTACAACGACCGGGGCCGCGTCTTCGGCGTTCGCTACAACCGCCTCAGGTTGAGCGTCCACGCCACCTGGCAGATCCGGCACCGCTGGAACTGGAGTCGCCACCACGGCCTCTGCCGGTCGACCCGGCGCCGAAATCCCAGCGGCAGCGGGTTTAGCGCGTTCGGGGTATGACACCCTCGGAGCCTCTGTCCAGCCCAAGGTCCGGTCCCGCGCCGGGCTCAGGAAGGCCGCCGTTCCCAACGTCGGCACCGAAGGCGCCAGGCTGCGGCGCCTGACCAAGATTTGCGTCAGCTCCCGCGTCACATCACCATCCGGTGCAGCCCGCAGGTTGGCCGTTGATTCAGTCTCCTCCACCGCGGCATCGATCAACTGCCGAATCAAGTCGATGCCGATGCGATAGAACTCGATCCCGTTCTCATGCTCAGGCAGCTCCGTTCCCGGCTTGCTGAAGTCGAACACCACGGCACTGCGTGTGAAACGCAGCCCATAACCGCGTTCATCAAGGTGCCGCAGGAACCAGCGCGCCTCCGCAGCCGCCGCCGGCAGAATCACCCCATGCCGTTCGGCCCGGTCCAGATAGAAACTCAGCAGCGCCGCCAGGTCACGGTTCTTGATCGCCCGATCCGGGCGATCGATCTCGGAACGCGCCGGGTCGAAGTGATGAGAAATGACTTGCTCGGTCTGCGCGATCTGTTCGCCGATCCCGTTCTTCAACTGCGTATAGGCCCCCACATCGCCAACCTGGCTGTAACACTTCACCTCGACCAGACGGCACGTGATGATGCGCGTGAAGGGGTCGAGATCGAAGAGCGCCAAGTCCGTCCGCCGAAAGCTGACCGCATCGCCCAGTTCGGCGGCGTTCTGCCGCATCGTCCCATATAACTCCAGGTGGGCATCCAGCGGCACCACTACCTGGTTCTGGAAGCCCCCCTGATGCTCCAGGAACAGCCGCGAAAGGGCCAACCCCAGAGCCTCGGCCTGTTGCGTCGGCGCGGACAACAACTTCAGCGCAAGCCGTCCAGACAGAAACCGCAACTGGTCCAACAACACCAGGGCGTGTTTGCCGGAATCCGGCAGGTCGTAGTCCCGCAGGATCGGAACCAACAGGGCCTCCAACTCGGCCACGGACCGGGAGGTGATGGCCAGGCGATGGGTCATGGCATTGGCCATGTCCGGCGAATGGTCGATGAGGTAGTCGGGCCGCGTCGGATGCCGGCGGTGATCAAAAAACTCGATCCCCAGGTTGCGGTCGATGGTCATGACCCAGTCACTGACCTCGTGCACCTGGTGGAGCATCGCCCGCTCGTCCGCGGACAGGCTCAAGGCCACCACCGGACGGGCCTGGGGCAGGTATTGGGAGCGGGCGACCGAGGCTGATGCCACCGAAACCAGCCGCGCCAGGCTGCTCAACAGGTCCGTCAGTTCCTCCACACCCTCCAGGGCCTGGGCGACGCCATGCAGCGGGCGGCGCAGCCAGGTGATCGATTGATCGTCCTCGTGATAGTGGGTCGCGATCGGCTGCACCAGGCCATAGACGAAGGATGACTCGTCCGTCTCCCGCACATCTACCGCGCGGATCTCCTCAGCCGGGAACAGATCGAAGAGGAACGAGAGATGGGCCGCGTGACCCTCAGGATCCAGGCGGAACTCCCGCAGCGACCGGACCGCCAGTCTGAGCTTGGGCCGCAGATGACTTTCCGTAGGGGTCGAGAAGGCGTCCGCTTCCTTCGCGGCCGTGCCCGAATCGGGAGCCAGCAACTCAAGGAGGGCCTCGCCGGTGGCCGGGGCATCCGCGTCAGCAACGAAGAGACGGATGTCATAGCGGAGATCTGAGAACTCCGCCCGGCTCTGGATGGCGAGCAACATCTCCGCCAGTGCGCCGGCCCGCCCTGCATTGAAGGCGTTGATCGTCAGAGTGCTGACATAGGGGTGTTGGATCAGGTAGCGTTGCACGCGGGCCGCCAGATAGGGACCGTCGATGGCAGTCCCCCCGATCGCCGGCTCTGCGATACCCAGGGCCTGGCACAGGTCACCGATCAGACCGCGCGGGTCCTTCTCGTCGGGTGCCGCGTAGAGGGACCAGAAGGGAGTCAGATTATCCACCACCAGGGCGGACCGGCCCGGTTCCTCGCTGAACGGCAACACCATCGGAAAACCGGCCGGAACCAGTTGCTTAAGAACGGCATCCCGCGTCGGCACCACGAATTGCGGGTCCGCAACCTGGGCCTTTTCGATCCAGTGCTGCCCCAGCTGGGCCCAGGTCACATGCCAATTGGCCCGCAGCGGGTGTGTGGGCCCCAACAGCACGGCGTCACGGCGTTGACCCCGATAATCTTCGATAACAAGGGTCACGCAATCCAGGGTCAGTGCACGGCGCAGTTCTTCAAAGGCCGCACGGACAACCCCTGGCTCAGGCGAATCCGCCCTTGCCAGCAACGCCTCCAGCCATTCGATGTAGGCCCCCGCATAGTCGCGCGCGGACTGCGTCAGCTCCAGCAGGTTGCTGCCCTGAGTCAGCAACTGTTGGGGGCCGTGTAATAGGGCCGAAAAGAAAGCGCCACGCGCCTGGCGGAACCGCACCGTTTCGTCCGACTCCGGCCACTCGAACGAGATGTCCGAGCGGTCACAACCCCCGGCGGCAGCCACGGCCAGCCGTAAGCGATTCGTCATCTGCGGATCGATCAGGAAGGCGCGCTCCAACTCGACTAACACGCCAGGAACCAGCACATGCGCCTTCCCCTCATTGCCCAGGCGCACCTCCAGCGTGTCGCTGCCGCGGGCACTGGATGCGGACCCAGTCCCAGATCGGGAGCGGGATCCGGGTCGGGTCTGGCGCTCAACCCATCCGCACCCCGCGATCGTCACGGATGCCGGGTCGCGCCCTTGGGCCACCGCCGCAAACCGGGCACGGAGCAGGGCATGCGTCAGGCTAGGATCGCGCGGTACCGCCCGTTGCGGCGGCTCGACCTCCACGTCATCATCCGTCAGGACATAGAACAGGTCGCTCTCGTTGGGGCGCGCTGACGGGTTTACGGCATCGCCCGACGAACGCAGCGGCTCTCCCTCCCCGTCGATCAGCGGGATGCGTTCACCCTCCTCGGTCTCCGCAAAGACGCGGACAAAGTGCCAACCCTCCTCCCAATCCACCTTGGCAATGGATGAGAACGCGATGGTCCCTGAGTCCTTTGCCGTGGTCCAGGTGGCCTTGCGCCGCCGCAGCCCCGTCGGACCGTTGTCGCACGACACCACCTCGGCCACGAAGCGAGCCAGACCCGCCACCCGGGAGGGTACTGGCACGACCCGGAATTTCACGCTGAATTTCTTGAGTCCCTGTTTGGAAATCGGCAGCACCCGGCGCCCGACAAACTCGCCTAAACGCGGATCGGATTCGTCATCCTTGATGATGGGAAGGTCCGGCAGTTCCAGTTCGCCGATGGTGATCGAATCCGGATTGACGCCGCCGTCCGCGAAGACCCAACGGTTGAAGGCCAGGGACCAGTTCGCGCGGTCGCGCACGATCTGCTGTGTCCAGTCTCTAGGATCCGCAAGACCAGCCCGATCGAAAAAGTCGCCGAGCTGCCGGCAAAAGGCCGGATCGGTTAGTTCCAACTCCAGGGCACGCGCACGGTCGGAATGGGTCGACCAAGTGACGCGCCGCACGCAGTCGTGATTGCGCGCAACGCGTGCCGGCGCCCGCTCGGGTTGTTGGAGCAGCGCAAAGTCAGGCACCAGCGCCAGCTCGAAGAGCGCTGCCCCGATCGCCTCGGGGTCAAACTCGTTCACCTGCGCGGTGAGCAGAAAACGGACGACCGAGGCATCATCGGCAAACGGCCAGGGTGGATTGGCCTGACGCAGGTCGTTGATCGCTGCCTCCAGCGGACTGCGCAGCTTCGCGGGCACTTGGCCCAAAAGCGTCGGGATCAACTCGGCATAGGCACCTTGAATCGACAACTCCTCAAAGGTGGCTACCCCGAATGAATCCTCGGCGGAGGCGCGCAAATCGGTGGGCACAAACACCAGCAAAGGCGGACGCAGGGCATTGTCGGGCAGCGGGTTGCGCAGCTCTACCAACTTGGTACTCGACACGGCCAGCTCCGGCGCCTGGGTCTGTAGGCACTCATCGGCCAGAACCACGACCGTCGCCTGGGGCACCGCCGCCCGCAGACCACCGGCCAAACGGACCATCAATTCCCGATCCAGATCCGTCACCCGCATGCAGTGCCCGGCCTCGCGCCCCGCCAGAACGCTCGCCAGCCTGGGCAGCAGGACCGACTCTACCGCGGCGTTGAACTCGACAGGCGTCAGCTCCACCAGACCTTGGCTCATGCTGATGCTACTCCTGAGTGTTCCGGGATCGCGTAACGCGGTTCAACCGTCTGAGTCACATAGGCATCGGACAAGTCGCGGTAATAACCGATCTCGCGCAGCCTGGCGGTGAACGCCCGCACGTTGGCGCGCAGGGCCTGGCGCTCATCGATACTCGGGGGCTTGAATCCCTCCCCGAGCGGTAACGCGTCGATATAGAGCCCGTACCGCTCCCGCAGGAAGCCCAGCAGGTCGTCGATGCGCAGCGCACCGGTGAAGTAGCCCGCGTCTCCGCCAGGGCGCAGGACGGCGATCTGCAACAGGACCTCCAGCAAACGGCTGTCCAGCACGAAACGCCGCGACGCATTCTTGGCGCGGGTCTGCGCCAGGAGGGCACCCGCGCGATTCTTCTGCATCAGGGAGTCGAGCGCTTCGATGATGTACTGGCGGTGGAAAGTCCCACGTAGTGCCATCAGGACCTCGATGTAGGTCTCGAAATCGGAGAGCCCGAGCTTGGTCAGCGCCGCAATCCCGGCATCCAGTCCATTGGCGTCATCGGCAATGGATTCGAGCAGTCCAGCCAGGCGCTCGCCGAAAAACTTCTCGCGCTCATCGGCAAAGGGTGCACCCTGCAACGCGAACAGTTCCCCGACCGACAGCACTGTCGCGACCGGCCGAATGATCTTGCCCCGGCGCAAGAGATGCTCGGAGAATTCGTCCAGCTTCTTCGCGCCAAAGTAGGCACGCACAAAGCCCGGGATACGGCGAAAATAGCCGTCGGCACTGCGTTCGGCCAACCGTCCGACCGCGGACTCGGCATTCCCCGAAAGGTCCACGAACAACCCCAACTGGTATGGGCAATCGCCCTGGGGTTCTCGTGCCTCCCGGGGTTGCATCGGGCAGGCCGACTCCTGACAGAGTGGATTGGCGCCGCCGAGCTTCTGCCAGGCCGGTAACAGCTTGAGCAGGCGCAGGTGGTATAGCGCCAGATGGAAGGACAGGAGCAGCTTCAGATACTCCACCATCACCGCCCGCGGCATGAACGGCTTGTAGAACAGCAGCCGCTGAATATCCTCTGCCAGCAGGTCCGCGGCGCCGATGCACACCGGAGCGAAGCGATCGCCACTGGTGCGGGTATCGGCCGCGTCCTTGCGCTGGGAGAGGAAGTGCAGCAGGGTGGCCGTCTCGATGTCGGTCAGGGCTCGCTCGTCGAGCTTGTGGGTGACCTTATCGAAGCCATCGAAAAAAAAAGTTTTTAGGTGCTCGATGGCCTTGTGCCCGGCGAGATGCCGGGCGTGATACAGCATCTGGTACAGGTGCTGGGCTGCACCGTAGTCACGCGAATGCTTGGGATTGCGGAAGCGGTAGGTGTAGCCGTGCAGCGGACGCGGGCCGGCCACGACCGCGTTGCGCTTCCCACGATTGACGATATCCATCAGGTGGGTCTCTACCCACCGCTCGACGATCTCGCGATGTTGGGCGAAGCCGGGGAATTTGCCCTTGGCCTCGATGATCTCATCGACGAACTGTTCGACGGTCAGCTCCCGCTTGTCCCTGAAGACGCTCGGATAGCCCCCGTGCTCCAGACGCTCGAAGAGCCCCGTCAGGACCCGATCCATCTCGATGAGCTTGAAGTCCAGATAGGTGACCTTGGGAAGCCGAAACTCCCGGTCCTTCTTTTGCAGAGCCATCATCAGCCCTCATTCCTCTCGTTGCGGCGGCCCATCCCATCCCCACAGATTCGTCGTCCCGGCCGGGAGCCGGGACCCAGGCCAGGGATGGTACGCCGCGCATTTTCATGAGGCAGGAGGTTCCAGCCATTGAGTTGCGAGCGGTGCGGCTTGGTAGCGGAACCATTCACTCAATCACCGGCGACAAAATCGTCATAAAGGTCACGCCAATCCGGATTGAGCTTTTCAATCGCACGCAATTTCAAGGCCCGCGGCCAGTCCTTCATCCGCTTTTCCAGCGTGATCGCATCCGGCATCGTCTCCAGCAGCGCATACCAGACGAGCCGATGGACCGCATAGCGGCGGGTAAACCCTTCCACCAAGTCTTGCTTGTGCTGCCAGACGCGCTGCGGGAGATTGCTCGTGACGCCGATGTAGAGGGTCCCGTTGCGTTTGCTGGCCAGAATGTAAACGGCAGGGCGACGCTCCATTCTCATTGACCTCTCGTTGAATAGGCCCGCTCGGTGACTTAGGCGAGTGACCGTCCCTGGCACTGGATTCCGGCTCCCGGCCGGAATGACGGACGATAAGAAAACGCTCATACCCCGTCGTCCCGGCCGGGAGCCGGGACCCAGGCCAGGGACGGTAGGCCGAACGCAAGCCCGGTGCCGACGGCAAGATTGCCCTGCCCGGCCTGGATTCCGGCTCCCGGCCGGAATGACGGAGCGGTCACGGGCCATCACTGCCCTCCCGCAACAGCGACCGCGACCGTTTCTCTTGCCGCAATTCCCGGAAGCAGAGACAACTCCACGCGCCCATCGTCTTGGCGTACCAGACGGTAGAAGTCATGGCCCGTGGTGGTCAGCAGCATTTCACGATAGGGTTGCGCATTCAGGCTGTTCTTGAACACACCCAGGCACAGGTAGAAGCCCTGCAGCTCCTCCACGCTGGGTCGGTAGCCCGCATTGAGCCTCATCAGCATCTCGAACACATCCAGATTGATGATCAGCTCGCTGGCAAGCGCCCCCTGACCCTGTCCATGGAAACGTAGGGTCAGGCCGCTGGGTAGATGCTCAACGAAGCGTGCCCGATCGGCAATTGCCTGCACTGCCAGTGAAAAACCCTCCAGCGGGAACAGCCGGTAGCTGCGGATTGTGCCGCCATGGGTCCCGTTCTCCACTGGACGCAGTTGCAGTGCCAGGCAATTGCCCAGCCGCTCGGGCCGCTGCAGACCCTCGCCCCGATTGATGGCGTGCAGGAGCTCGGTGGTGAGGGCGGCGGTCGACCCCTCGCCCTGGACGATCTCTACCATCCGCTTGGCGGAGCGGTAGGGCAGCAGTCGCTCCCAGGCGTTATCACGCCGCTCGAAGAACTGCCGCCGCCGAGCCATGGCCAGATAAGCGCGGTGTCGGCTCGCCCGCTCGCTGAGTGAACATTCCGCGACCCCACGCGGCAGCTCGTCGAACAGGCGCTTCAAGACCTCGAAATCGAATTGCCCTCGGCCTTCAAAGCGGAACAGGGCGCAGTCGTCGGGCTGTACAAAGTCGAGCCCCCGGTCAAAACGCGGATCCTCCTGGCGGCCTACGTCCAGTTCGCACAACTGCCCGATGAGCCGATCCGCCGTCGGTTGGCCGCCGCCCATCCAACTGTTGCCCATCGAACTATTAAAGTAATAGCTCCGTGCGATCTCCTCATGCCGGCCGGCCGCGTAGAGTGCATGGATCTCCGCGCAATCCCGGTTGCCGATCAGCATGAAGGACAGGGCGGAACGCAGATCACGCATGGTAATGTGCAACCGCCCACGCAGGTGGGCCATGGTATAGAGGGTCTTCAGGCGCTCCGAGAGGCGCGGCCCGGCGACCCCATCCTGAAAGCTGCGGGCGTTGTGCAAGGCGTAACAACTCGCCTTAAGATCGCAACCCTCGCAGGCGCCCCAGTTCCCGCCGGCAGTCATGTCGCTCAACGTTCGTTCCAGGATTGACCCACCCGCGGCCGGTGCTACCACGCTGCGCAGGTTCAGGTTCACCACCGCCACCCCGGACCCGGTCTGACCGGTCGCGAAGGCGCGTTGCACCTGGGCTGTCAGGGCTGGGAACTCGTCATCAAAGGTGGTCAGAAAATCCACCAGCCGCCCCTCGTTGATGGCGATCAGCCGGGTCTCCGGAGCCTCCCACGCACCGGCATCCCGTCCCGCAAAGGGGCCGAGGAACTCCCGCAACACCTGATTGTTGTCCTTCCCGCCCTCGTCCTGGCTGCCGTCGTAGTTGATGAGGTAGCGGCGACCGTCCAGACTCAGACGGCTGCCGTTGGCCAACCGTTGGTCCAGACTTCCTCCGCGCACCTGGACCTCCTGCTCCAGCCGCTGGAGGAAAGCCGTCTTGCCGTCGCCCGCGTTACCCGAGATCAACACTAGCCGGAACTCGCCCGCCAGCACCGCCGGCAGCAGTTCCCGGTCCAGTGCGGTCTCCACGTAGGCAGAAAAGCCCAGGGCATCCAATCCGCGGGTACCGGCATTACTCCGGCGGCTCTGGCTGTAGAGGCTCAGCAGATGGGAGAC
>NZ_CAIZIZ010000385.1 GCF_903933125.1 uncultured Lamprocystis sp.
CTGGTGCGCCGCACCAGTTGGGCGGCGGCGAATTTCGTCAACTCAACCGCAGACCCGGACGCCCTCGTTATTTCCCGCCAGGATTGGCAACGCGTGCTGAATCAACTGGCCTCGACTCCCTGAAATGGCCAAAGTCGAGCAGATCATCCACATAGGTAAAGACCACCGGAATGACCAGCAGGCTCAAAAAGGTGGAGGTGATGAGCCCGCCGATGACGGCAATCGCCATGGGTGAGCGGAAGCTCGGTTCGGCGCCCAGACCCAGGGCGACCGGCAGCATGCCGGCACCCATGGCGATGGTGGTCATGACAATGGGCCGGGCGCGTTTGTGACAGGCGTCAAGGATGGCGCTGCGCCGGTCCAGGCCGTGCTGACGGCGGGCGGCGATGGCGTATTCCACCAGGAGGATCGAGTTCTTGGTGACGATCCCCATCAGCATCAGGATGCCGATGACGGAGGGCATGGAGAAGCTGTTATGCGTCAGCAGCAGGGCAATGAAGGCGCCGCCGAATGAGAGCGGCAGCGCGGCAAGGATGGTGACCGGCTGCATGAAGTCATGGAAGAGCAGCACCAACACCGCATAGATGCACAGCACGCCGATCAGCATGGCGGTCCCGAAGGACGTGAACAACTCGGTCATCCGCTCGGCATCGCCCTGCTCGATCCGCACCACCGCGGGCGGCAGGTTATTGAGTGACGGCAGGGCATTGGCCTCGTCGAGCACGGCGCCGATGAGCCGCTCGCCCAACTCAACGTCGATACTGACGTTGCGCATGCGATCCACCCGATTGATCTGCGCCGGACCGCTGCCCAGTCGTAGCTCGGCCACCGCCGACAGGGGCACCGATCCGACCTTGGCCGGCACCCGCAACTGGGCGATGGCGTCCAGGTCCTGGCGCAGCCCCGGGTCCAGCCGCACGCGGATGGGAATCTGGCGCTGCGGCAGGTTGAGCTTGGGCAGATTGACCTTGAAGTCGCCGGAGGTGGCCACCCGCACCGCGCTCGCCAGGGCCGCGGTGGTCACCCCCAGGTCGGCGGCGCGGGCGAAGTCCAGACGGATCTGGATCTCCGGACGCTGCAGGCTGGCCCCCGAGACGATGTTGCCAACCCCCTCCAGCGTGCGCAGATCGCGCTCCACCGCCTGGGCGGCAGCGGCCAGGGCTAAGGGGTCATCGCTCGCCAGCCCAATCTGGAGCTTGCCGCCGGGTTCGCTGCCGCCGATGGAGACCCGCACGCCGGGCAGGGTCTGCAACCGCTCGCGGACCTCCTGCTCCACCTGCGTCTGATTGCGGTCACGGTCGCGGCGATAGACCAGTTTCAGGTTCAGAGTGGCCAGGCGGACATCCTTGGCGCCGCCCTCCCCCATCGGCCCCTGGCCCGCGACACTGCCCACCGCGGTAAAGCTGCCGGTGATATCCGTCATGGGTGCCAGCAAGGCACGCGCCCGCTCGGCGGCGAGTCGGGTGTCCGCCAGAGCGCTGCCGGGGGGCAGTTCCAACTTGACGATGGTCAGACCACGGTCCGCGGCGGGCACGAACCCCTTGGGCAGCAGAGGCAGAATCTGCAGCGAGCCGATGAAGAAGAGGATCGCGATCAGGGCCGTAGTCCGGCGATGATTCAGACACCAGCCGACCGCCGTCAGATAGCGGGTCATGATGAACCCGTCGTGGTTGCCCTCGGGGTGCGCCTTCAGGAAATAGGCGGACATCATCGGCGTCAACAGCCGCGCCACCAGGAGCGAGGCGACCACCGCCACCGCGGCGGTGACACCGAACTGGACGAAGAACTTCCCCGGAATACCACCCATAAACGCCGTCGGCAGGAACACCGCCACCAGGGTGAAGGTGGTCGCGATGACCGCCAGCCCGATCTCGTCGGCCGCCTCCATCGCCGCCTGGAAGGGCGGTTTCCCCATCCGCAGATGCCGCACGATGTTCTCGATCTCGACGATGGCGTCGTCGACCAGAATCCCCACCACCAGGGCCAGGGCGAGCAGGGTCAGGATGTTGAGGCTGAAACCCAGCCACAGCATGGCAGCGAAGGTGGGAATGATGGACAGCGGCAGCGCCACCGCCGCGATCAGCGTGGCCCGCCAGTCGCGCAGGAACCAGAAGACGACCAGGATCGCCAGCACCGCCCCCTCCCAGAGCAGTTCCATGGAGCCCCGATAGTTGTCCTGTACCGGGTCCACGGTGTTGAAGGCTTCGGCGATCCGTACCTGCGGGTGCAGGGACTGGAGTCGCTCCACCTCGGCCTGCACGGCGGCAGCGACCGCCACCTCGCTGGCGCCGCGGATGCGCGTGACCTCGAAGGCGACCACCGGGGTTTCATCCAGCACGGCGTGAGAACTGCGCTCGGCGAAACTGTCGCTGACCGTGCCCAGATCGCCGATCCGCACCCGCCGACCATCCGCCAGCGGAATCTCCAGGTCCGCGATCCCGGCCACGGTCCCCACCGCGCCCAGGCTGCGCACCGACTGGACCGCCCCGCCGATGTCGCCGCGCCCACCGGAAGCATCCTGCTGGACGCGCTTCAATTGCGCCGAGAGGTCTCCGGCGGTCACCCCCAGGGCCTGCATCCGGGCGCTGTCCAGGTCCACGTGAACTTCGCGATCCACCCCGCCGAGCCGCGCCACCCGCCCCACGCCCTTGACCGACAACAACGCCTTGGACACCTCGTTGTCGACGAACCAGGACAGCGCCTGCTCATCCATCCGCTGCGAGGCAACCGTGTAAGTGGCGATGGCCGAGCCGGAGGTGGTGACCTTGGAGACCACCGGATCGGTCAAATCCTGCGGGAGATCGGCGCGCACGCTGTCCACCGCGTTGCGCACCTCGTTCAGGGCGATCTCGGAATCCTTATCGATCTGGAACTCGACCCGGATGGTCGCGGACCCGTCCGTCAGGGTGGTACGGATATGCTCGATGCCGCCCAGGGTCGCGACCTGATCCTCGATCTTACGGGCGACCTCGGTTTCCAACTGCGTCGGGTCCGCCCCTTCCAGATTGGCCGTCACGGTGACGGCGGGCAATTCGATGTCCGGGAAGTTCTGAATTCCCAGACCGTGAAAGCCCATGAGCCCGATGACAGTCAGCAGCGCAAACAGCAGAATCGCGGGGACCGGATGACGAATCGACCAGGCGGAAACGTTCATTGTGGTCTTGACGAGCGGTTTGGCAGTGAGTCATAAGATAAACAACGCATACGATCGTTGTCGTTGTCGTAATCGGAGAAGCAATTCAATCTGGGCATAAGCAACCTGATGTCCATCGGGTTTCGATTCGCTAGGTCGGTCGCCTGATTTCCGAAGAACTTCGTACCAAGCGGGCTCGGCCTCGATCGTCATCCCGACCAGCAACGCGGGAACCTGCGTAGTCAGGGCTTCCAGCCCTGACAATGTCAGGCCAGGATGGCCTGACTACGTACCCGGTGAGCCCAAGTGGCCGAAACTGTGATCAAGGCCCGCAGGCTCAACCTTCGGGAACCCGTGCGACCCGGAGGCCGACGCTTTAGCGGGCGGCGGTGCCGCGTCCGGCTGAAGCCTCGACCTCCAGCGCGGGCTCGACCCGCACCGCATCGCCGTCGTTCAGGAAAGCCCCGCCGCTGGCCGCCACCTGGACACCCGGCGTCAGACCACCGAGGATTTCCACCCGACCGGCGGCGCGGCGCCCGGTCTCGAGCTTGCGCTGGGCGATGCGGCCATCGGCGAGGACCTCGAAGCTGAAACTATTGCCGTCGCGCAGCACCACCGCGGACTCGGGCAGGCTCAGCGCGGCCGTCACCCCCAGGCGGATCCGGCCACGCGCGAACATCCCCGGCCGTGCCGGGCTATCCGGCGGGATGTCGACATAGACCAGACCATACCGGGTGTTGGTATCCAGGGTCGGGGCCGCGATGCGCACCCGACCCGACACCTGCTCCCCGCCGGGGAGTGTGAGCGCCGCTTCCTGGCCGGGCATCACGTGCGCCAGTTGCTCCGCGGTGACTTCAGCGCGCCACTCGACCCGGCCTTGACGCACGATGCGGAACAGCTCGGTTCCGGGTTGCACCACGGTCCCGAGGGTCACACTGCGGGCGGTGATCACGCCATCGTCGACCGCCAGGATATGCGTCTGCTCCAGGCGTATCCGCTCCATCTCCCGCGCGGCCTCAGCCGCCGCCAGATTGGCCTGGGCCGCCTCCTCCCCGATCAGATACTGGGTGCGCTGCTGTTCCGGCATGGCCCCGCGATCCTTGACGGTGCGGGCGCGGTCGGCGTTGGCGCGCGCCTCCGCCAGACTGGCCCGCGCCTGAGCGACCTTCGCCTCTTGCTGAGCCAGTTCCGCCTTCACCGTATCCTGGGCCAGACGCGCCAGTTCCTGGCCGCGCCGTACCCGATCCCCCACATCCACCGCCACGGCGACCACCCGCAGGCCGCCGGTCTCAGCGGCGATCACGCCCTCCTGCCAGGCAAAGAGCCCGCCGCTCGCCTCGATCTCCCGCGGCCAATCGGCCGCCTGCGGGGTCACCAGGGTCACGGCCAGCGACGGACGGGGTACCGCCGCACGAGGCGCTTCCTGGCCGACCACATCCGCGGCCCGGACCGGATGGTGCAGCTCCCCGGCCGCAAGCAGGCCGGCCGCGACCAGCACGGCGGGAATCACCAAGGGGGACAAAGTCGGCGTGAGCCTCATACAACTGCTCCAGGGTCGGCGCGCGGATGGTCCTGAGGGTCCAGTCCGATCGCCCGGTTGATCAGGTCGATGACAGTGCGGGTGAGCAAGTCCAGGCGCGCGGGGGTGTAGTCCTCCCAGTCGACCTGCCGCCACAGGATTGGGCGCGAAAACACCAGATGGCCGACCTGCCCGTAGAGGACATTGGCGGTGAGCCGCACGGACTCCGTCTCGGGCGAGAGTCCTTGGGCAGCCCCGACCACCCGCGCCAGCAGATCCAGCAGGGGTGCGGCCCGGCGACGGTAGAGCAGCTCGAAAAGTTCGCCGGGAAAGGCGAGCTCCCGCGCCAGCAGTACACTGAAACAGCGAACATTCTCGTACGTGGAAATACGCCTCACCATCCCTCCGGCCAGGATCTCGACGGCGGCCCGCAGCAGCGCGCGATCCACCACGGTGTGCCCCAGAAGCTTAGCGACCTTGGCCAATTGCTCCGCGAAACGCGCCTCATCGTCGTCCAGCACGGTCTCGAAGATGGTCCGATAAAGCCCCTGCTTACCGCCGAAATGGTAATTGACCGCGGCGACATTGACGTGCGCCGCGGCGCTGATATCGCGCACGGACACGCCCCGGAAGCCATGCTCGGCAAAGAGACGCAGCGAGGTTTCGATGATGCGCCGCCGGGTCGCCGCGGTGCGGGGGTCGGGGGCGCGGAGTTCGGTCGAGGGATGGATCTCGGGCATGGGCCGCCCTGGACATGGATCAGAGCCCTCAGTCTAACCGATCGCCTCCATTTTTCAAACAATCGTTTGATATCTGGCGCGATGCACGCGGCGATCGACTTGCGTGGATAGCGACGACAGCCGAAGATCCCGCCAGCTCAGGTGGATTCCTGTCGGTTGAGCGCCGACCGTGGCGCATTTGACCACCGGCAGGAGCAGCGCGGGTGTCATCAAGGGTTGACGTTGCGTTAGACTGACACCCCATCAGCCGTCTCGTCCCGCCGCCGCCCAACGCCGGGGCCAAGGCCGCGGCACCACGGGCACGCCGTTACGCTTCCGCCAGGTAGATCACCAGATGCTCGCACCCCTTGCGCTCTTGGAGCAGTTGCAGGCCCGACTCGACGAGGCGATCGGGCTCATCCCGACCGACCGGACCCCAGGGTTCGCCTCGCTGGTCCTCGAACTGCCGGCGGCGATCACGCTGCCGCCCGAGCTGGACTGCGCGAGCTTCAGCTTCTCGCAGGGCCAGGCGGGTGAACTGCGCGCGGGGTACGGGGTGGCGGCGCAATGGACCGATCAAGGAGCAGAACGACTGCGTGCGTTGAGCACCTGCGCACGCGATCTCACCCGACACTGGCAGCACCTCGACCCGGATGAGACAGGGTTTCTCGGCTTTGCCATGCTTGGGTTCGCCGCCGCGCCCCACCCGGCGGGCCACAAGGACAGGACCGCGAACCCGTCAGCGGACCTGCCCGATGCCCTGCTGTGGCTCCCGGAACTCGGCCTCTGCACCCGCCGTGGGCAGACGGCGCTGGTGCTGACGACCCGCTTGCCGACAGCTCAGACCGATCTGCGCCGCCGCTGGCGCGACTGGCTGGCCCGGCTGGTACCCGCGCTCGATGCCCCGCTGCCCGAGCCGCTGACCTCCAGCACACTCACCAATCTCGGCAGCCTGCCGGATCTGCGCGACTGGCAGACGCTGGTCGAATCGGCCCTGACGGAGATCCGCCGCGGACCGCTCGACAAGGTCGTCCTGTGCCGCCGCATCGGGCTGCGGGGCCGACGGCCCTTCGACCTGCGACGGCTGCGCGCCGCCTTGACCTATCTTTTTCCATCCTGCCAGGTCATCAGCATCGAGCGCGGCGCGACCCGTTTCGTCGCCGCCACGCCGGAGCGTCTGCTGCGCGTCCATGGCCGGCAGGTGGAGGTCGACGCCATCGCCGGCACCGCGGCGCGTTCGGCCAGCGCACCGCGTGACGCCGCCCTGACGGCTGCACTGAAGGCTTCCGGCAAGGACCAGCGGGAGCACGCCATGGTGGTGGAGGCGGTGCGCGAGGTGTTGGATGGCTGCTGCGACGCGGTTCAGGTACCGGCCGCCCCCCGGGTCATGCAGTTGCACAACGCCCAGCATCTGTGGAGCCCCGTCAGCGGTCGACTGCGCGATGCGACCGATCTGTTTGACTTGGCCGAACGCCTGCATCCGACCCCGGCGACCAACGGCAAACCGCAGTTGGAGGCGCGGGCCTGGCTGCACCGCATGGAACCCCTGGAGCGCGGCTGGTATACCGGCGTCGCCGGCATTCTCGAGGCGGGCGCGAATCCCCACCTGGACGGCGAACTCTGGGTGCTGTTGCGCTGCGCGCAGATCCAGGGCGATGAGGCACAGCTCTACGCCGGGGCGGGCATCGTACTGGGCTCGGACCCCCTGGCCGAATGGCGCGAGACCGGGCACAAGCTCGCCGCCGTCGCCACCGCCTTGCAGTTCGCATGACCGGGTCACCATCCCCATCCGTCGCCGACCCGGCCGCCGACGGGGTGCGCTGGTGCCTGGCCCTGCTCGACGGCCTGCTGGCCGGCGGGGTACGGGACTTGGTGCTCTCGCCCGGCTCACGCTCCACACCGGTCATCCTGGCCGCCCAGCAGCGCCCCGGACTCACCCTGACGCCGATTCTGGACGAGCGCAGCGCCGCCTTTTATGCGCTGGGTCTGGCGCGCGCCCAGGGCCGACCGGCGGCGCTGCTGGCGACCTCCGGCAGCGCCCCGGCCCATTGGTATCCGGCGGTCATGGAGGCGAGCGAGTTCGGCATCCCGCTGATCCTGCTCTCGGCGGATCGCCCGCCGGAACTGCGCGGCTGGGGGGCCAACCAGACCACGGATCAGACCCGGCTGTTCGGCGCCCAGGTGCGCGAGTTCCACGATCCGGGAGCCCCCCTGGACAGCCCAGCCGCCCGCGCGGCACTGACCGCGCTGGGACGACGCGCCGCGGCGGTGAGCCAGGGCCGACGTCCGGGGCCGGTGCACATCAATCTGCCCCTGCGCGAACCGCTGGTGCCGCGCGGGGGCGGCGGTGCGGACGCTGTTGCGGTGGATCTGCCGCCGCCGGGGGGGCGCCCTCCCGGCAGCCTGAGCGTCCCGTCGGCATTGCGCGAACGCATGCAGGGCCGCGGTCTCATCTATTGCGGCCCCGACATCGACCGACCCGGATTCGCCGCGGCGGCCCAGCGCTGCGCCCTCGCCCTGGGGGTCCCGCTGCTGGCCGACCCCCTATCGGAAGTGCGCTTCGGCCCGGTCCCCGCGGCCGCCGGGCAGGGACACAACCCCCGGATCACCCGCTACAAGGCGCTGGTGCGTAACCCGGCAGCCGCGCACGCCTTGCGACCGGACTGGATCCTGCGGTTCGGCCGCGCACCGATCTCCAAGACCGTGCTGGAATGGCTGCCGGGCATCCCGCTGATCCTGGTCGACCCGGCCGAGCGCTGGTCCGATCCGTCACACGACCTGGCGCAGGAGCGGTCGCTGCATCTGGCGGTCGACCCCGGTGCACTGTGCGATGCCCTGGCCGCCGACCCGCCCGGCCGCGCGGATGCGCGTTGGCTCGCGTGCTGGGTTCAGGCCGAGCAGCGACTGGCCGCGCTGGCGGCGGATTATCTGGCGCAGGCGCCCTGGTGCGAGGCCCACCTGATCACCGACCTGGTGGCCGCCCTGCCGGCCGGTGACGGACTGCTGTGCGCCAACTCACTGCCGATCCGCCAGTTCGAGACCTGGTCGGGCACCCGCGCGGCGCCGCTGCGCGTCTTCGGCAACCGCGGTCTGAGCGGCATCGACGGCCAGCTCTCGACCCTCGCGGGCCTCAACGCCGGGGGAGTACCCACCACCGGATTGCTCGGGGATCTGTCGTTCCTGCACGATCTCTCCGGCCTGCTGCTCGCGACACGGCTCGACCGGCCCTGCATCGTCCTGAATAATGGGGGCGGCCGTATCTTCGATTATCTGCCGCAGTCCGGTTTGCCCGATTTCGAACGGCTGTGGCGCACGCCGCGTCCGGTCGACCTCGGTGCCCTGGCACGCACCTTCGGACTGCACCACCAGCGGGTCAGCGACGCTGCCGGCTGGCGCGAAGCACTGGCCGCGGGACTCTCCGGGCGTGGCGGCCAACTCATCGAGGTCATGATCGACGCCGACCGCAGCCGAGAGACCCATCTGGCGTTCCGCCGGCGGATTGCGGAGGCGGATCTGTTGGGATATAGCCTTCGTACCTGATATCCAGACAGACCCTTGGTGTCGGGGCGGGTTTGAAACCCGCCCCTACGTCCGGTTATCACGTCCGACGGCTATAGCAGTGCTGGTCGGATGGGCTTCGTCGTTCCAGACAGCTTCCGCCGAGGCCCTGGGGCGGAAAGCTGATCCACAGATGTCACAGATGAACACAGATGCTTTTCTTCATCTGTGTTCATCTGTGTTCATCTGTGACATCTGTGACATCTGTGACATCTGTGACATCTGTGGATAAATTCCGCTGGTCACTTTTGCCGGAACGACGATTATAACCGCCGGATGGTCCGCACAGCGACGTACAGGCGGGCGCTATGTCAATCGGCAGAATCTCGCGGCGACGTTTTCTTTTCTGTATTTTTTGGAGTTATCTGTGATGCAGCAGCAAGGCGACCAGCCGGCCGTCCACTGGGAAACACCGCCGGGATCGGTCTATGGCGACATTCTCTATCAGCACTGGACCGGCGTGGCCAAGATCACCATCAACCGGCCGGAGGTCCGCAATGCCTTCCGCCCCGAGACCGTGCGGGAGCTGATCGACGCCTTCCACCGCGCCCATCTGGACCCCTCGATCGGGGTCATCGTACTCACCGGCGCCGGCGACCTGGCCTTCTGCTCCGGAGGCGATCAGCGGGTTCGCGGCGACGAGGGCTATCGCGACGGCGCGGGGGTCGAGCAGCTCAACGTGCTGGATCTGCAACGTCAGATTCGCACCCTGCCCAAGCCGGTGGTAGCGATGGTGGCGGGTTACGCCATCGGCGGCGGCCATGTGCTGCATTTGATCTGCGATCTCAGCATCGCGGCGGACAATGCCCGCTTCGGTCAGACCGGACCGCGGGTCGGGAGCTTCGACGGCGGCCTCGGCGCCGGACTCATGGCCCGCACGGTCGGCCTCAAGCGGGCCAAGGAGATTTGGTTTCTGTGTCGACAATACGACGCGCAGGAAGCCTTGCAAATGGGGCTGGTCAACACCGTGGTGCCGCTGGCCGACCTGGAAACCGTCACCCTGGACTGGTGCCGGACCATGCTCGCGTTATCGCCCACGGCCCTGCGGATGCTGAAAGCCGCGTTCAATGCCGACACCGATGGACTGTCCGGTATTCAGGAATTGGCAGGCAACGCCACCGCACTCTTCTACACTACAGAGGAGGCCCAGGAGGGGCGCGACGCCTACCTGGAACGACGCCAGCCTGACTTTGGCAAGTTTCCGCGGCGACCCTGACCAGCAATGGTCCGCCATGCAACGCACGTGAATGCAACTGTAACAACACGATGCAACAAGATACTGAAACCTTGACCGTGCCGCTCGACCTGGAACCGACCGACCGGGCCGCAGCCGGGGCATCGGCCATCGGCCGTTGGGTCGCCGCCGCGCGCCCCAAGACCCTGCTGCTGGCCGCAACGCCGGTGCTGGCCGGTATCGCCCTGGCCGCCATCACGACCGGGACCCTGGCGCCCCTGGTCGCCGCCGCGACCCTGCTCGCCGCACTCGCCATCCAGGTCGGCACCAACCTGCACAATGACGCGGCCGACTTCGAGCGCGGCACCGACACACCGGATCGGGTCGGCCCGCCGCGCGCCACGGCCCAAGGCTGGTTCACCGCCCGCCAGGTACGCGCCGCCGCGCATCTGACCTTCGGGATCGCCTTCGCACTCGGGCTGCTGTTGGTGGCGCGCGGCGGTTGGCCCATCTTCCTGGTCGGTGTCGCCGCCCTGGCCAGCGGTTATGGGTATACCAGCGGCCCCAGGCCCATTGCCTACGGCCCGTTCGGCGAGCTTTATGTGCTGGCCTTTTTCGGGATCACCGCGGTGGCGGGCAGCTATTACCTGCAAACTCTGACGCTGGATTGGCCGGCAGTGACACTCGGCCTCGCCCTGGGTCTGCCGGCGGCGGCCGTACTGCTGCTCAACAACTATCGCGATCTGGAAACCGACAGTGCCGCGGGTCGACGCACCCTCTGTTACGTGCTGGGACGACCGCGGGCACGGGTCCTGTACGCACTCCTGATGCTCCTGCCCCCCCTGCCGCTGCTGCTCGGTGCCGGACTCCCCGGGGCGACCTGGCTGACCCTGGGAGCGCTACCCCTGGGGCTGCTGCTGACCGCCCGTCTCTACCAGGGTGCACAGGGTGCCCAGATCAACCCGATGCTCGGCCAGACCGGGCTTTACCAGGGTCTGCTGACCCTGCTGATGATCGTCGGGTTCGCCTTCGGAGGCGGCGCATGAACAGCCTCCACGTCCAGAGGCCCGAACCATGACCGCCCCCCTGATCACGCGCGTGGATTTAGTGCCCTACCGGCTGCCGCTGACCCGAGTCTGGGCCAGCGCCCGCGGCAACTTCCGGGCGCGGCGCGGCTGGCTGGTCAGCGTGGGGTCCGGAGATCTGCGCGGCTATGGGGATTGCGCCCCCTTGCCCGAGGCGGGGACCGAAACCGCCGAGGCGGCGGCGCAACGCCTGCTGGAACAACGCGCCACGCTCACCGGCATGGCGTTGGACCAGGCCCTCGACCGGCTGCTGTCCCAGGCCGATCACCGCACCCCAGCCGCCGATTTCGCCCTGGACTGCGCCCTGTCGGACTTGCGCAGCCGACTTGCCGGAACCAGCCTGCGCCGCTGGCTGGCGGCCGACGCGCCCTCCCAGGTATCGGTCAACGGCTCCCTGGGGGCACTGACGGAGACGACCCACGCGGATCTGGAGCGCGCCGCCCGCGCCGGCTTCCGGGTGGTCAAGCTCAAGGTCGGGATCGATGCGCCGGACCGCGAACTGGAACGACTGGACGCACTCACCGCGACCCTGCCCGATGGGCTCGGTTTGCGTCTGGATGCCAACGGCGCCTGGGATCCCGGAGCGGCGACCCGAGTCCTCAGCGCCTTGCGTGCGCTGCCCGGACGGCCCATCGAGTCGCTCGAAGAGCCTTTACGGGAGCCCGACTGGGCGACGCTGACGCGGCTCCAGTCGATCGTCGGGTTCCCGCTGGCGTTGGACGAATCCATCCCGGCATTGGGCATCGACTTCGATCCCGCCGGTTTCCCGGTCCGGCGCGCCGTCCTCAAGCCCGCGGCCATCGGCGGCCTGCGCCGCACCCTGGCCCTGGCCCGGCGCCTGTCGGCCGCCGGGATCGAGGTTGTCGTTACCAGCCTGATCGAATCCGCGGCCGGTCTCTGGCCGACCGCACAACTCGCCGCCGCCATCGGCAGCCCGATTCCCCAAGGACTGGCCACCGCCGACTGGCTGGCCGAGAACCTGGGTCCGCCGCCCCGCCCGGTCGCCGGATACCTGCGGCTGCCCGAGACGATTGGCTCCGGGTTTGCGCCCTATGCCACCTGAAGACTCTTGAAGATGAGCGCGACGATGATTGAACGATCTGCCGCGGATCTCTATGAGCGCGATTTTCACGCTTGGGCAAGCGCGCAGGCGGAACTGTTGCGCGCCGGAAACCTCGCCGCGATTGATCTCGCCCACATTGCCGAGGAGATCGAGAGTATGGGCCGCAGTGAACGACGCGAACTCGTCAACCGCCTGGTCGTGTTACTTCTGCATCTGCTCAAATGGCGGTTTCAGGCCGACCGCCGGGGGAACTCCTGGCGACTGTCGATCAAGGAGCAGCGCATCCGCTTGAGATCGCACCTTGACGATAACCCAAGCCTGAAAACGCAAATTGATTGGGCCATCGCCCAAGCCTATACATTAGCGTTGATCGAGGCCGAGCGCGAGACCGGCCTGCCCGAGTCGACTTTCCCTGTCATTTGCCCGTTTACATTGGACCAATGTCTGGATGATACCTTTTGGCCTGACGCAACCAGTCAGTGATGCAGACCCCCCCTTTCGAATCCCCGACGTTCTTTACCCATGACCTGCGCATCCGCCTGCATGACACGGACGCGGCCGGAGTGCTGTTCTACGGTCATCTGTTCCGGCATGCCCACGATGCCTACGAGTCCTTTATGGAGCACATCGGATTTGCGCTGCCCGCGTTGATCGGGACCGGACCGACCCCGCTCCTTCCGCTGCCGATCATCCAGGCGCAGGCCCGCTACCAGCGCCCGCTGCGTCACGGCGAGGCGGTGCGGATCGAACTGCGGGTCACCGAGGTGCGCGACCGCTCCTTCGCCCTGGATTACCGCTTTTGCGACACTCAGGGGCGCGCCTGCGCCACGGCAAGCACCGTGCATTGCCTGGCCGATGCGCAGATGGTCCTGCCCGAGGAACTGCGCCGTGCCCTGACCGACCGGATCGCGGACCTTGATCGTAATCCCGGCCAGCGGCGTGCGTAGTCAGGGCTTCCAGCCCTGACGGTGTCAGGCCAGGATGGCCTGACTACGCACCCGGAGCCCAAGCGGCCGGGATCTTGATCGAGGCCGACAAGCGCTAGCCCAGTCCACCGAATCCCGCGCCACAACCCGTTATCGTTATCGTTGTCGTTGTCGTAATCGGAGAAACGATTCAATTCGAGCCTGAGCCGCCCGTGAAAATCGCGTAGCAATCCTGTGGGAGCGGCGTCCCGCCGCGATTGGGCCAGGCACGTAGCCGCAACGTTACGCGTCACCACCACACCGCATCGCGGCGGGACGCCGCTGGAACCGTCATCTGTCCAACCCGGTGCGCGGCGCAGCACACCCCGCACAAGACGCCCTCGCTTGGTGCGTCGCTTTTCGGATGACTGCCGGCCGCCACGGCATGTCACGCCGGCTCGGCCCGAACGCAAACAGCCATCTCACGTCCGGAAACCGGCCTCTGGCAGCCAACCGCCCCGCCAACCAACAAGACCCCGACACCCGCCCGCGGCACCGCATCCACCCGGCATAGTTCGTGCTTAGCCTTGCACCAATTTCGCACAAGACAACCCAACGACACGAGGTGATTTTCGATGGAAACACTGCGGGACGGTACTGACGTCCTCTTCATTTTGATCGGCGCCGTGATGGTACTCGCCATGCACGCCGGCTTCGCTTTCCTGGAGTTGGGCACGGTTCGCGCCAAGAATCAGGTCAATGCCCTGGCCAAGATCATGAGCGACTTCGCCATCTCCACCCTCGCCTACTTTTTTGTCGGTTACTGGATCGCTTACGGCGTCAGCTTTTTCTCGAATGCCGCTTCGCTGCAGGTCGAACACGGCTACGCACTGGTCAAATTTTTCTTTCTCCTGACCTTTGCCGCGGCCATACCGGCCATCGTCTCCGGCGGCATCGCCGAGCGGGCGCGCTTCTACCCCCAATTATTCGCCTCCCTGCTCATCGTCAGCCTGCTCTACCCGTTTTTCGAGGGCATGGCCTGGAACGGGAATTTCGGCATGCAGGCCCTCATCGAAAGCACCTTCGGCAAGCCCTTCCACGACTTCGCCGGCTCGGTCGTGGTCCACGCCGTCGGCGGCTGGATCGCCCTGGCCGCCGTGCTGCTGCTCGGGCCGCGCCAGGGACGCTACCGGGCCGATGGCGGCATGACCGCTCACCCGCCGTCCTCGATCCCGTTCCTCTCCCTGGGTGCCTGGACACTCACCGTCGGCTGGTTTGGCTTCAATGTCATGTCGGCCCAGACCGTCGAGGCGGTCAGCGGGCTGGTCGCGGTCAACTCGCTGATGGCGATGGTCGGCGGCATCCTCGCGGCCCTGGTGATCGGCAAGAACGACCCCGGCTTCCTGCACAACGGACCGCTGGCCGGTCTGGTCGCGGTGTGCGCCGGCTCCGACCTGATGCACCCGATCGGAGCCTTGGTCACCGGCGCCGTGGCCGGCGGCCTGTTCGTCTACGCCTTCACCCTGACCCAGAACAAGTGGCGCATCGACGACGTGCTGGGTGTCTGGCCTCTGCACGGACTCTGTGGGCTCTGGGGCGGCATCGCCGCCGGCATCTTCGGACTCGAGGCGCTGGGCGGAGTCGGCGGCGTCACGTTCGGCGGCCAGGTGGCAGGGACCCTGATCGGGGTCGGCATCGCCTTCGGCGGCGGCTTCCTGATCTACGGCGGGATCAAGCTGATCATGGGACTGCGGCTCAGTCAGGAAGATGAATACATCGGCGCGGACCTGAGTATTCATAAGATTACCGCCCAGCCCGACTACAACCGCGGCGAGGTCTGACGCATAGAGCCTTCCTACCTGATATCCGGACAGACCCTTGGTGTAGGGGCGGGTTTGAAACCCGCCCCTACGTCTGGTTATCACGTCCGATGGCTATATCAACAACCGGCCTTGATCGTAATCCCGGCCAGCGGCGTGCGTAGTCAGGGCTTCCAGCCCTGACGGTGTCAGGCCAGGATGGCCTGACTACGCACCCGGCGAGCCCAAGTGGCCGGAATCTTGATCGAGGCCCAACAACCGGGGCGCGAGACCGCGCCCCGGACCAGGTGTTGGTCGTTTCTTTGACAGCAATCGCCCAAGACCCAGAGCGCGGGTTGCCGCTCGGCCGCTTTTCCCTACCTTTCGAAGTGTTAACCCTGTAACACTTTTCCTCATCGACGCATTGTAGGCTAGACAGGACTTGGACCAGGTCATAAACCGATGCACAGCAAACCGATCAAGAGCGCCCACCAAGAGGCACCACATGGACCAACACCCTACTTCGCCAAGCGATTGCGATTGCCCGCTCGCGTCTCCGCTCCCCACGCCGGAAGGCGTTTGGGCACGCCGACTGCCGGACTCCAGACGCTGCGGCGGGGCGCTGCTTGCGGCCCCCGGCGGCACCTCGACCACGACGCCGACCCTGCGTCTGCTGCTGGGCTTGGTGATCGTCATCGGTCTGGCACTCGTCGCTGCGCCGACCGGCCTGACGACCAACGCACGGTCGCGGAACCTGGATCCGACCGCCACCGAGTCGCTCCCCGGATCGCGCGGTTTGAACGTCCGTCGATGGCTTGATGCGGAATCGACAACGCGGCTGCCGGACCCGAGTGACAACGCGCTTGCCATCCCGTCACCGTCGTGGCTGGCACAGTTTGTGCCGGGTCGCCGCGACCTCGCCCTGATCCTGACCACGCTGGCACTATTGACCCTCACGTGCGCGGTGCGGGAAAAGTTCATCCAACGCCGCATCTTCAGCACCCGCAACGCGTTGCACGACGCACAGCGAGCGTTGATCGAACACCGCGAACATTTCCGCAGTCTGGTCGAGGCGAACCGCTCGGGCATCCTGATCCTGGACGCCGTCGGCACGGTTCAATTCGCGAACCCGGTCGTCGCCACCTTGCTGGATGTCACGCCGGACCGGCTGGTCGGTTCGCCCTTTGGCATTCCGGTCGTCAGCGAGCCGAGCGGGACCGGGCAGACCGAGATCGAGATCGTCCGACAAAACGGCACCGCCGGGGTCGCCGCCATGATGGTGACCGAGACCCGTTGGCAAGATCAGCCCGCTTATCTGGTGATGCTCCACGACATTACGGAGCGGAAGGCCGAGGAGGAGCGGATGCACCGCCTCGCTTTCAGGGATCCGCTGACCGGCTTGCCCAACCGCGACCTGTTCCACGATCGGCTGCACCAGGCGATCGGCCTGGCCAACCGCGAGGGCAAGGGTCTCGCGCTTCTGTACCTCGACCTGGATCACTTCAAGCAGATCAACGACAGCTTGGGACACGCGGTCGGTGACGCTTTGCTGTGCGCCGTGGCGGAGCGTCTGCGCACACTCTCCCGCGCCTCCGACACCATTGCGCGCATGGGTGGGGATGAGTTCACCGGGATCTTCTTCGATGTACCGGATCGCGCAAGTGCGAACCGGATCGGCGAGAAATTCCTGGACGCTTTCCTGACCCCGTTCCAACTGAACGGCCACGACCTGCACGTCACCCCGAGCATCGGCATCAGCCTGTTCCCAACCACGGCGGAGACCCAGGAACTCCTGATCCACCAAGCCGATTCAGCCATGTACGTGGCCAAACGCGCGGGTGGCCACGGCTGGCGACTCCATGGCCACACCACACCCCTGGTCGCGACCTCGCGCACTGAGCTGGACCAGGCGTTGCGCACGGCACTCGCCCAAAATCAGTTCAGGCTGTACTACCAACCCCAGATCGCACTCGCCACCGGCCGCTGTGTCGGCTTCGAGGCGCTACTGCGCTGGCAACATCCGCAACTCGGGCTCACCGATCCGGACAACTTCCTGCCGCTGCTGGAGAGCACCGGGCTGATCGTCGAAGTCGGCCGCTGGGTGCTCGACGAGAGTTGCCGACAGTTGCGTGAGTGGCTGGACCAGCGGGCGGAGCCTTGCACGCTGGCGGTGAATTGCTCACTCATCCAGGCCGAACGCGGCGATCTGTTCGCCCAGGTCACTGCCGCGCTGACCCGGCATCGCATCGCGCCCCAGTTGTTGGTCCTGGAACTGACTGAAGCCACCATGCTCACCCACGCCCCGCACCTGCGCGCCCTGCTCGAACGCCTGGTCGGACTGGGGGTCGCACTCCACCTGGACGATTTCGGAACCGGTTACTCGGCCATGAACAGCATCAAGCACCTGCCCATCACCGGCATCAAGATCGACGAGAGCCTGATCGCCGGTCTGGGATCGGACGCCGGCGATGAAGCCCTGGTGAACGCCACCCTGTGCCTGGCCCATGCGATCGGTAGTCGGGTGATCGCCGAGGGCGTAGAGCGCGGCGAACAGCTTGCGCTGCTGGAACGTCACGGCTGCGATCTGGCGCAGGGCTTTTTGTTCGGTCCGCCGATGCCGGCCGCGGAGGTGCCAGCCTGGCGCGACCGGTGGGCCGCGCGCGATAACGCAGCACTAGCGCACTGACGCGGTCGCGGCTAAGCTGTGCCTATGCAAGCAGAGCGCCGGATCCGGAACCGCGGGCGGTTTTAACCAGGAGCGGCTTGACCTTCAGCCCGCGCTGGGGATGAATGACCCCAAGGCCGCGCATGGCCCCCTTCAACGACCCCCGAGCCCCCGTCCATGAGCGAGCCTCCACCCGTGCCGAACGGGGTTTTTCGTGATTCAACGCCTGCCGACCGGGGTCCACGCATCCTGCTGATTGGTACCCTTCCGCGGGCGCGGGGACGCCCGCATTGACGGCCAGCAGTTCCAAATTTGGGTGGCCGCCGCCAACAGCGTGTCGGCAGCGAGGCCGATGGTGGATGCGCTGCGCTTATCCACCCTACGAAACCGGCTCCGTTGTAGGGTGGATAAGGCGCGCCGCTCGGTCTCGGGGACTC
>NZ_CAIZIZ010000386.1 GCF_903933125.1 uncultured Lamprocystis sp.
GTTCAGGCAGCCTTTTCGACGGTGTTTCCTGGCATCGGCCCAGTCCGCAACCGTTTTTCGCTGACTTCGCGCCATCGCAACCGATTGTTTCTATGAGGCTAACGCCTTAAGTCAGTGCCATTCAAGCCAGTGCGGCTTGGCAATGTCGCGTAATCTAAACCACGCCCAGTGCGAGAAACGTAGATGGATGGCTCCGACTTCCAAGCACCGCTGCCCATGTCCTCGCTCTTACACGTGTTCATGGGTGCCCGCCTCCCACGGACCGACACTTAGATCTCCCTGGTGACCGCGTATTCTCAATGTCAGGCTCGACAGGGCCTCGGACCCCGGGGAGTACCTGCGCCGCTCGCCATTGCGCAGCGCCTCGTTGCCTACCGGCGGGACAAAACCGTCGGCACTCACCAACCAAAACGTTGGGGGCTCAACACCTTCAGGGTCGGCATCACCCGTGACCTTTGCACCTCGCCTGCTTTCATGCCTACGCATCGACGCGTCCGTTACCGGCTACGCCGCAAGGCACGATACTGGGCTCGCGGCCCACGATGACCCAGGCGGGAGTCTCACCCGCTAGAACATGCTGCCTTGCCAGGCCGCACTGGCCCCAGAATTACGGGGGTGGGCGGATTGATGATCAAGACCGCTACCGAGCAGTCGATCCACGGGGCAGGCCCCGGCAGTCTGCTAAACTGGCCCCAACCCAACCTTCCGGATGTAGCCATGGCTGCAATCACCTACACCGAAGCACGTAAACACGTCGGCCAGACCATGGACCGAGTGATAGACGACCACCAGCCGGTCGTCATCACGCGGGCAAACGGCAAGAATGCAGTCTTGATCTCTCAGGAAGACTTCGATGCCTGGCAAGAGACTGCCTATTTGCTGCGTTCCCCGGCCAATGCCGCAGACCTGCGGCAAGCACTCGCCGAGCTTGGCGAGCGGCGCGGTTTGGTCCGCCATGACCTGATCGAGCAATGATCTGCTTTCGTGAGCGCGCCTGGTCCGACGATGTCTATTGGTAGCAGGATTACGGTGACAGTTTACTAAATGCAAATAATGTAACGTTACTTCACGTACCTATTGGAGCCAACCTTAGATCGGCAGCAAGCTGGTTGCGTTCAAGGCCCATTCGCATTCAGTGCGTTTAGTAAACTGTCACCGTAATTCCTGTCACCGTAATTCCACCGTAATTCTGCGACCTGTCCCTGATGGCTTGCCGCAGGTGCTCCAGCGTGTCGGCCCGGATGCGGTCTTGCTCGTTCATCCCGGTCATGGCGACAGCCCTGCCAACGTCATGAAGTCGCGCACCGACGAGATTTTGATGCCGGCGTAACGCCCGAGTGCCAGCAGGTGCGGCTTGTCGCCCGTCACGAGGTAATCCGCTGCGCCGCCGGCCCCCATCGACAAGAGGTCATTGTCGTAGGGGTCGGGGGATGCATCGACCGTCGGCAGGGTTTCAACCACCTCGGCGATTTCGCGCAGGTCGTTGACCAGGCGTGCGGCTTGCGCCGGCTTCAGGCGGGTTGGGAGGTTGGGGTAGCGGGTGACTCGTATCAGTTCGTCAAGCTGCGGGGCCGCCGTCAACAGCGTGAATCGCCCCTGCCTCCAATGGGTGATGAGGTGAGCCGGGGGCGAGGACTCCACCAACAGAGCGCTGACCAGGACGTTGGTGTCCAGCACGACGCGCATGGTTCAGCGGGTGGTCTTCGTGGCGCGGGCTAAGGTCTCGCGTGTCTCGTTGCGCACCGCTTCGGTCGCTTCGTCGATCAGGTCTTGCAAGGCTTCCGGCGCCAGGTCGGCGAACTCCGCCCGCGTCTCAGCAAGCGTCTGGTCGAACACACGCCACCGCACGGCGTCCTCGATGAACTTGGACAGGTCGCCTTTTTTCAGGCCGCGCTGGGCGAGCAGGGTGCGCACGGCAATGTCGGTGTCCTTCGACACCGTGACCGTCCAGCGCGTGGTGTTGGCTTCGATCATGGAGAACCTCGGGTGTTACACACTTAAGCGCCTACGTTTTTATCATCTTAGCCGCTGACCGGCAAGACCGCTCTGGAACTACGGTAAAAATTACGGTAACAGTTTACTAAATGCACTGAATGCGGATGGGCCTTGAACGCAACCAGCTTGCTGCCGATCTAAGGTTGGCTCCAATAGGTACGTGAAGTGACGTCACATTATTTGCATTTAGTAAACTGTCACCGTAATCCCCGATGTAAATCATTTTGTTATGACGCAGGCATCCGCCTTATCCCGGCCCATCGGCCAATTTCTCCAACAGTTGCTCGGTATTGGCATCATCGGGTGGATTGACGGTCGCCCAGGCCAGGGCGCGTTCCAGGTCGGCCGCGGCTTTGGACTCGTGCAGCCAGCGCTCGTTGTCCGGTAGGACAGTGACGGTGCGCACCAGCCATACGCCGGGTTCCTGTTCTTCGACGAGCACTTGGCGGCCTGCGTATTTTTTGCCGAGCAAGATTTGGCCCTTCGCGCCGATCACCTTGACGGCGGATAGGGTTGAGGTTGCAACCATGGTCGCCTCGTTTCGGATTGTTGGACATAAAACAAGGTAGCACTTGATATGGCGACCATCAAGGATCAAGTGAGCGAGAAACAGCGCAGCGTGGACGCGGCGCGTCGCGCTGCTTGCACGCATACGCCGTTGGGAGCGCTCACGTTCGGCTTGGTCATTGAAGAAGCAGACCGACTGGTTATTCCGGCACTGCACGACGCGCAGCAAGCCTGGAAAGCGGGGATCGATTCCAGGCTCAACAATCTCTTGACCGTTGGCGCCAGCATTAGCCGTTGATATTGTTAGGGTGACGGAGTTCCAGGGACAGTTTACTTAACTCCCCGGACGGAGGAAGATGTGCGCGGAGAACAGGCTAACGGATACCCCGGAATCGAAAATATTGAGGTAATCTAATGGGCGCGACGCATGTGACGGTGACAATCAGAAATCCCGCAAGCCCGGACAGGTCATGGGAGGGGCTGTTTCTTGTTGATACAGGTGCAACGGATTCTCTTGTTCCAAGAGATTCTCTTGAGTCCATTGGTCTGGCCCCCAAGGCGCAGCGCATTTACGAGCTTGCGGATGGTAGTGAAATTAGAATGGATATCACAACAGGCGACATCGAGTTTATGGGGGAGATTGTCGGGGGAACGATTATCTTTGGCGATCCTGGAACGGAGCCCATTCTGGGAGTTACTGCTTTAGAGTCCGTTGGCATTGATGTGGATCCACGAAATCAAACATTGAAACGTTTACCCACAATCCGGCTCAAAAAACTCAGGTCGAAAAAGGAGTGACCGTTTAGCCGACCCTGATCAATGACGGGAGTTCCGGGGACGGAGTTCCGCGGACAGTTTGCTTAGGTGAAGTGATCTACCGACGTGTAGGGGCGTAGGGGCGACTTTAGTCGCCCCTACAGCCACCTGCGGATCTGACTGCGCCCGCACAACAGACCGGAGGTCGAGGCTTCAGCCGGACGCAGTACTGCCGCCCGCTAAAGCGTCGGCCTCCGGTCGCGTCGGCCTTGATCGTAATCCCGGCCAGCGGCGTGCATCGTCAGGGCTTCCAGCTGACGGTGTCAGGCCAGGATGGCCTGACTACGCACCCGGCGAGCCCAAGTGGCCGGAATCTTGATCGAGGCCAACGAAGTCCTGCATCGCTTCTTCGGGATCGCGGACATCAAGAATCACGGTCTTCACGATGGATTTTCCTTGCTTCACGCAGAAAGTCTTGAACCGCCGCGAGACCCGACCTCTCTTGTCAGTTGAAAGAGCCGTCTCTTAAGGTCGAGAGGCGAATCACGGGCATCGCACCGACAGCGAGGCCGATGGTCCGCGCAGCGGACCCTACGGGCGCCGTGCGGACCGACGACCGTGCTGATCGCGCGGTCCCTATCGGAACGCGCACCGCTCGCGTTTCCTGTTTGATCCAACGCTTGACAACAGCCAGGTAGACCGGAGCATCCTACTGCCGCGGTAGGCAAAACGCTTGTCGCCTGATGGACTTCCCAGACCAGACAAACGGGGGTGAACATGACCAGACTCGGATTCGTTGTCGTTGCCATGCTGGCCGGTACCGGGCAACTGCTGCCCCCCGCCTGGGCCGCCGATGCGCCGCCACCCGCCGCGGGTATCGAGCGGTCGCGCCTGTTTGCGTTCGCCGACGGCGACCGCCTGGAAGACGCGGGCGTGATCGCGGTCAAGGGCGGGCGCTTCGCCCGCACCGAGGCGTTCGAGGTGGTGCGCCGCGCCGACGGCGGCCGTACCCTCACCAGTACCACCACCGCCGCGGACGGGTCCTATCGGGTCGAAGGCCGCTGGACCTTCAGTGCGGACGAATCGGCGCAGGCCGCCCACGGACTGGCCAGCTATGGTGGGACCCCCGCGCAGGTCGACATCACCGTAGTCCCGCCGGCGGCCACCATTGCCGTTGCCATGAACGGGGCCGAGCGTCAGGTCACCGCGCCCTGTGATCCCTGTCTGATCGACATGTCGCCCAGTGCCCTGCCGATGTTCACCATGACCCGTCGCTACGACCAGGCGCGCGGCGGCGTCCAGACCTTCGATTGGATCGGCCGGGGGTTGATTCAGGACATCGCATTGACCGAGGGCCATGCCGACCTGCGCAAGGTGCGCACCGCGCAGGTGCCGGGTCCGGACGGTGCGCCGGTGACGGTGAATCAGTATCACTTCGTCGAGACCCTCAAGGACCCGATCGCCGGCCACGCGATGCAACTGGCCTTCAATCTGTATGTCGATGGGGCCGATCGACCGCTCGGTTTCGCGATGCAGAAAGGCACGACCGGAATGCGCACCGGTTATGACGACCTCACCGTGCGGATGCCGCCGGTCTTTGAGCCGGAGGGCGCGCCCTGAAATGAACCAGGATGAATACGACCAAGTCCCGTGCCGACTTTGCGTGCGGGACGGTGCGCACCCGCATAGTATAGCCATCGGACGTGATAACCGGACGTAGGGGCGGGTTTCAAACCCGCCCCTACACCAAGGGTCTGTCCGGATATCAGGTAGGCAGGCTACCAACGTGTAGGGGCGACTTAAGTCGCCCCTACAGGTCCCTGCGGATCTTACGGCACCCGCACAACAGACCAACGCTTCAACGACCGGGACACCAAAGGCGTTCCCTGACGGCTTAGAGCGCCCAGCGCAGGATGGCGGCGACGGGCTGGCCGGGCTCCGGCATGTCAGCGGCGCGCACGGCCAGGACCTGGCCGCCGGAGCCGAGCACGCGCCGCGCGACTTCGTCGGCGACGCCATAGCTGTCGGCACCCGCGGACTCGGCGAAGACAACCCGGCCATCGGCTTCGTCGACGGTTCCATGGACTGCCTGATCCATGTCGACGAGCAAGCTCCCCACCGCACCGTAGGTGGCTGCCCGCGCGGCCCGGACCAGGTCGGAGGTCGCCCGGTCCTCGTTGAGGCGGGCACGATACAGGTCCTGCCAGTCGGCGATTTGCGCCTGGTGGAGCGCGTCGAACACTTCGCGGGCGGCAGTCGCCAGCTCGGCGTCGCTGAGCCGCTCGGGGTTCCCCTCGATGCCCTGCGCGACCAGGTGGGGATAGGTGTTGACCGAGCGGTAGATGGCGCCCAGCGCCTCCACCGAGGCCAGCACCAACGGGAGGCTGCTGCCGGCCAGCAGGCCGCGCAGGGCGGCATCCACCTGGCGGGCGTATTGGCGCAGGCGCACCTTCTTGCCCTCGCTGCCGCCGATGCGGCCGCTGTAGGAGCGGGTGGCGATGCTGGCTTCCCCCACCGAGGACGCGGCGTCGGTCGGCATCCCGGACACTGAGACCGCGGCCGCCGGCAGTTCGCCGGACACTTCCACCAACCGCACGCTGCCGTCCGCCAGGGCGAGCACATAGCCGGCATTGCAGAAGCTCGTCGAACGCAGCAGCGGGTTCAGGTGAAAGCGGTCGGACACCTTGACCATCGGCTCAAGGGTATTGGGCACCCGGTAGGTGCGCAGGTTGTCCGGAGTGGCGTAGATGACCAGACCCTTGGCCTGGTAGCGCCAGAAGTCGCCGTCGTCGACCAGATCGTCCAGCTCCTCGGCAAGCGGGCCGACCCGCCGCTTGTCCGCGCCCGCGGCCTCCAGTTGGCTGATCGCTTCCTTCGCCAAATTCTTCAACTGGATACGGTCCGCGTCGGTATCCAGGGTCACCGGCGTGGTCGGCAGGAACAGGGAGACGCCGATGTCCCCACGCCAGGCGGCGAGATCGGCATAGTCATTCGCGGTTGGGATATCGAGATAAAGCATGAGACCTCCGGGCGGGTTCTGGCTGCGTGCTGCGAAATGGCTGCTCGCCTCAGACGACTGCCGGAAAATTCTATACCAAATCGCGAAGGATTTTCGTCCGCCTTCAAGGCGCGCCGGACAAAAAAAAACGGCGGCCACAACTCGACTTTGGCCATTTCAGGCCGTCGAGGCCAGTTGATCCAGCAAGCGTTCCCAGTCCCGCTGGGAAATAACGAGGGCGTCCGGGTCTGCGGTTGAGTTGACGAAATTCGCCGCCGCCCAACTGGTGCGGCGCACCA
>NZ_CAIZIZ010000387.1 GCF_903933125.1 uncultured Lamprocystis sp.
GGCCTGCTTTCCCTATGGAAGGCCGGCTGGAAGCCGGCCCCACATGGGGAGCCGGGTCCACAACGGCAAAGCCGGTGAGTTGTTTTAGCCGGCTGGAAGCCAGCTCCACATGGAGGGTCTCGTACATCCAGCCCAGTTCATTCTCCAACTCCTGGAGCAGTTTGCGACCAGCGGCGGCGAAGGCGCCCACGTCGAATGGCAGGTTGTAGTTCGCGGCGATGAAGGTAGCCGCCGGAGACAGGTCGTTCAGGATGACGCGGCGCGAACCCCATTTCGGAGGCTCCTTGCCTTGTTTCTTCCATTCCAATTCTAGTTCGCGCCGGCAGGATGCCGGCGCCACTGCACACCATTGGGCGGCGACGCCGGTCATACCGGAGCCGGCAAAGCCGTCGAGCACGAGATCGCCGGGTTCGGTGTAATGCAGGATGGACGGGGCTATGGCCAGGTGCGGCACCTTGGTGTGGTAGCCGTGGGCCTTGTAGAGCGGGTCCGTCTTGCCAACCGAGACATCGATGGTCATCGGCTCACGGCGATACGGAACCTCCTGGTCATACGGTCGCCCGTAGTGCCGGACGAAGGCTTCAAGGAAGGGGTTAGGACAGGCGGTGTAGTAAGGTGGGTCTGACATGGCCAGGATGTCCGCGTCAGCGCCGATCGGAAACCCCTCGATCTTGCGAAACTCGGGATCCTTGAGCCGCTCCCGCAGGAGCCCGAGAAAGTGCTCGCGGCGTGTCGCGTCGCTCGGGAAGGTCTGGCCCAGGCAGTCGACGGGACCGCCGGCCGCGGCGCCCTGGCCGTCAAACAGGTCGTTCATGGGTTCTTGTCCTTCTGTTGCTGCCCGGCGAGTACGGCTGTCCCGCGCTCGGTCAGGCGGTAGCGCTGCTTGCTGCTTTGCGGTTTGTCTGGAATGGTCATGGTCACAAGCCCATGTTCTAGCAGGGGCGTCAAGCACTGATCACGGAACTTGGTGCGGTTGACGCGCTTGACCAAATCCATGAGCTCGGTGATGGCGTGCTCTGCGTGCATCTTGGTCAGGAGTCCCTGCTGCTCTGCGGTCAGTTGGGTCCAGATTCCGACTTGGTCCTCACTTGGTCCCGACTTGGTCCCGACTTGTTCGGTGACTTGTGCAGTCGCCAAGTCAAAGCGTTGGCGAATCGGCGCAGGCACCTGGAACCGCGTTTCGGACAGCGATTCCAGGAGTTTCTGGGCCACCAAGCGATCGGCCAGCACCTTGGCCTGCAGGGTCGTACTGAGCCCGAGACCGCGAATGTCGGTCAGACTGAGCGACTCGCCTGCCGGTTTTTCCAATCCCAGCGCCAGAGCATCGGCCTGCTCCGGGGAGAGGTCGACGCCCAGGGACTGCCGAAAGCGCTGCATGGCCACGGTGAGTAATGGCTTGTTGACAAGCACCAGCTCGAATTCTTTGGATGCCTTATCGTTGCGGATCTGCGGTGGCACGCGGCCCAACTCGTGCCAGTTGCGGAAGATGGCGCGGATGCCGGTGCCTGCTTGATCGGACAGGCCGATACGCCGGAAGGCTTTGATCAGGGCAGGATTACGCACATCCTTTTCGGTGGGCTCCAGCAATGCAGCGGTGGCAGGGAAGGCATCGCCGGGGTTCCAAAAAATGGTTCGGTCGTTGAACAGTTTGATCGCCGCCTTGCGGCCGGGGTCACCATAGTCTTGATGCACCAGCAGGTTGATGGCCGCCTCGCGGAAGGCGACATAATCGGGCGGATCGTCGTTACGGCGCAGGGTCGTGGGATCGAGCGAGAACGGATGCTCGGCAATGCGCATATAGCGGGCGACCAATCCGCGCCACGTCGAGAAGATATTCTCTTCAAACACATAGCGATCATGCCAGCGCTGATCGGCCGACCAGTTATCGAACGCGGTGTCGATGCGCTGATAGTCCAGTACGGGACGCGGCAGGACTTGCTCAACGTACTGGCGTTTGCCGAAGAGCAAGACACCGGCGCGACTGGGGCGCATCTGCCCTTGCTGTTCGGTGACGTAGTTCCAGTGGTGCAGGAAGGCCACCGGGTCGGCGATGTCGGATTGATCGGGGTTGCGCAGCAAAAACTGGGCCTTGTACCAACGAACGGTGTCCTCGTCGAAGCAGCGTTGCACGTCGAGATCAGCGAGCAATTCACCGTCAAAGGATTGCATGTCGTGGTCGCGCAGAAAGCGCCCCAACTCGCGCGCGGTACATTGTTCGTCGCCGGCACCCCGGCGGATATAGGTCTGGCGCGGATCGCCCTTCAAATAGATGGGCTTGTCGAAGCGGGGGCTCTCGGGGACATGAAACACGAACACGGTCTTGCCGTCGATGCTGTAACGCTGTTCCTCGATACGGATGATCTGGTTGAGCTTCTGGCCGCTGCGCAGGGTGCTCAAGAAATCGTTCTGCACCCGGTCGGGTTCGTCTACGCCGGTGACTTCAAGCTGGCCGTTGTGCTCACTGACGCCAAATACCAGCCAGCCGCCCGCCGTGTTGGCGAAGGCGGCGACCGTTTTGTAGGCATCGTCCGGGACTCCACGGGACGCCTTCTTACACTCGAAGTCGTTCCATTCAAAGCCCCGCAGACGGACGAGCAAGTCGTCCTGGTTCATCCGATCACTCCACCACAAACCGCAGCTTACCGGCGTCCTTGCCCTTGCAGCGGTCATTGATGAAGGTCTCGAAACGCTTGCGCAGTTCGTCCGGCGTGGCAGGCGAGCCGCCCGCGAGTAGCGCCTGCTTGATGGCATCGAAGGTCACGGTCACTGGTTCCAGCCCCGATAGGGCCTCTTGGACCGCGGCCACGAACCCTGGGGGGATCGGCTCCGGTAGGGCTTGGGCGTCGAGAAATGACTCGATGATGTGTCGGTCGGTCGCTTTGAGCAGGGTGAAGTTGGCCTGGATGATCGGGTCGGTGAGGTTGTCCAGCAGGGTCTGCTGCCAGGCGGCAAGCAATCGGTCCAGGTCATCGTCGAGCTTGGTCAGGGCATTGGCGGCAGGACCGAAGGCAAGGGATTCGTTGGCTGGTTTGAAGCTGCAATGGGGGCAGATAGGGCTTGCGACCAATTCGGACTCGGTGAGCTGGTAGCAACTCTTGAGATTCGCCAACCGCTCATCAAAGGCGGCGAGCTGGCTGGTCGGCATCAGTGAGATACCCGCCAAGGCGCGCAGAGCGACCAGCCGGGTGTCTTTGCGCAGGGCGGTCTTGGTCTTGTCTGCCGCGACACCCAGGCGCGCTGTGCTGTGGCTCGCGATATAGGCGGCCACGTAGTCTTTCTTCAATTTCACCAAGGCTTGTCTTGTGGGGCTGGCTTCCAGCCAGCCTCTTTGGAGGTTGGAAGGCAGGCTGGAAGCCTGCCCCACCGGGGTCAGGATCAGGGCGCGGGCGGTCCTCGCCTGCGCGATCCATGGGTGGTCGCCCGGTAGGACGATCTCGGCCTGGGACAGATACGCGGCCGTGGGACCCAGTTCGGCGACCAGCAGCAGCAGTGCCTCGCAGGCGGACAGCACATCCAGGTTCTGTTTCTGGGCCGTGACGTCTTCCAAGCCGATGCGCAGATTCTTGAGCTTGCCGACGGTGTTGTAGGGCGAGAGGGCCTCGGTGAAGGTCTTGAGTATGTCGAGTCGAGCGCGCCAGTCGCGTAACTCCTCATCGCGCAGCAGTGACTGGCCCCAGAAGGCCAGGCGGCCTTGCATGTCGGTTGTCGCCTTGAGGCCGCGGTTGACCAGCTCGCCGACGGCCTGTTGCAACTGTTTGACGGGCTCCTCTGAACCTTGGGTCGCCAGTTGGGCCAAGCCGGGTGACAGGCCCAGCAGTTCGAACAGCGCGCGCAAGACCTCCACGTCGAGTGCTTTCGGGGCCTCGATATGCTTGAACGCCTTCAGTTCGTCGAGCGAGTGTTCCGCCAGTTGGGCAAGTTTTCCGGAGTCGATCTTGTCGCCGGTGATGGCGAGCACGCAGTGGCCGCTGTAGACCAGGGTGCCCAGGACGACCGCGAACAGGTCCGACTCCAGGCGGAACCGGGCGGGGGCGAAATGCTCGGCTCCGTAGGCGCCGGTCAGCAGCTCGCCGTGGTTGAGCACTTGGCCGTGACCCTTGGCCTTGAGGCGGGTCAACACCTCTTGGGCATAGGGTGATCGACCAGCGTCGATGCGGTCGCCTGCGAGCAGAAGCAAGGCGTCCAGGATCGCCACGGCGTCTTTGGTTCGGGGGCCGCCGGCCAGCCACCGCAGCGCGCTTATTACGAGCTGCTTGCGGTTGGTCTCGGTAACCAGCAGCGAGAAGGTCGGATACTCGGGGGCGAGGTCGGCAAACTGTTGGCCGAGTGCGAGCCCGGAAACCACATTGACGATATCGCGGAAGTTGATGCGATCGTCTGCCCCCAGGCGGGCTTTGTCGCGCATGGAGACGCCGCGCACCCAGTCGGCAAGGGGCTTGGTCTTGCCCCCGTGGGTGACTTCCAGGGCGGTCATCTGCTTTTCCTGTAGCCACTTGCTCATGGCCTTCAGAGCGTCCGCGGCTTTGGAGAGATAGATGTTCTTGGGGTTGCCGCTGGCCGTGGAGGCAAGATCCAGGGCCGCGGCATAGGTCGCCAGGTGGTGCTTGATGTCTTCGTCGAGCCCCTTGAGGCGGAAGAACACCTCGTCCGCCAGGTGTTCATCACGAAACTTTGGGGGGTCAAAGGGTTGGATGAAGTAGATGTAGAAGTCCCGCGGCGGCTGGGCCGTGGGGCGGTCATTGGGGGCGCCGAAGAAGAGATAACCGACACGCTCGACCCGCCGCTCCTGCCATTCGATCTGGTACTGCCAGATCTGGAAGCCGGAGACGTAGGTGGTCTCGTCGGTACGCTCCATGAGCTGGCGCACCGCGCTGAAGTAGGCCCGGTCCAGCGCATCATCGGACAGGGCATCGGCGCGCTTTTCGATCTGCGCGTCGTAGTCGATGTCTTTCTTGAGATCCAGGTAATACTGATCGGTGCCTGGCGCCTTAGAGATGAACTGTCCGTTGACGGTCTTCAGGGTCTCGCGGAGCACCGTCTGAACCAGCGAGAGGAGATCGGCTGCCGGGTCGCCGCCCATGTCCTCAATGCCCGGCTGGTACAGGCACAGGGTATCGCGCAGTTCCTCGGCCGTTGGCCCGATGGGGACATAGATGTCGCCGCCGGTGGTCAGCCGGTGCACCGCCAGTGCGGCGATCAACCGCAGGGCCAGCGGCTTGTAGGCCGGGCGGGTGAAGGCTTGTTGAACCCGTCCGGTCAGTACATCAGAAACCTTGACCACGGGACCGATGGCAGGGTCCGCACGCAGTACCGAGTTGGCCGTGACGGTGTCCCAGAAGCGGTCATACCCGAGCAGTCCGGGCCGGTCGGTGGGGACTTCATCCGCAAGCATGGCTTGGATCTGGTCCCGGATGGTAACGAGGGCGCCGCGCTTTTCGGTGAAGATCAAGCGCTCGAAAGTACCGATATAGTCCGGATGCACGGGAAACAAGCGGACGTAGTCATCCATCCGCTCGTTCATCGTCCCGTAGCAGCGGGCGAAGGGCGTCAGATAGGTGCGAATCTTGTGCTGCTGGTCGGCGGACTTTTTCAGCAGTCGTTCCGCGACCACGAAGCTCACATCCGCTCGGGCGAGCAGCACCTGGGTGAATCTATCCTTGACCCGGCGCAGGCTGTCGGCGACATGCTGGAAACGGCTGCTGTCGAAGACCGCCTCCTGGACACCGGCCACGAAGCGGAAGCGCAGGTGCTTGCAGACCTCGCCGATCTCGCGCAGGAAGGACAGATCGAGCACCAGATCGTGATCCTTGCGCGAACGCAGGAACTCCAGGAACTCGTCGACCACGAGCAGGACGCCCTGGTTCGGATAGACCTCGTCGAAAGCGGCCATCATCGCCTCGAAGGCAGCCTTGTTGTTGACCACTTGATCGGCGGGTGGGAAGCGGTAGTCCACGCCGATCTGATCGAGTAAGGAGGTCAGCTCCCGCGTCACGATCTCGCGTAGCGACATCTCACTGGACACCTCGGTGCGGCGGACCTTGAACCGGCCGGCAATCGCACCGACCGCCGCGGCGACCTTGGGGTGGCGCAGCATCGGTTGGTAGGCGGCGTCTTCCGCGACCAGCGAGAGCACCGACAGCAGGTGTGATTTCCCGGTGCCGTAGTTGCCGACGACGAGCACGCCCTTGTGGTCGACGGACTCGTCGAAAGAGAGCTGCGGGATCATGGCCCCGGCGATGCGCTCGGCCATGTCGTCGGAGATGACATAGGTCGAGACGAGCTTCCGGCCCTCGTCGGGGAGGTTCGCGTCGAGCAGTTGAATGACCGACTCGATCGGCTCGAATTGGATGAGATCCCCGTAGCGCATGCGTTCCTGTCCTTTTTCTATTGATTCAGGTCGAGCACGACCACACCGTCGAGGCCATAGTCGCGATATTCCGGGTGCCCCATCTCCGCATAGGTCAGGCGCGGCTGAAAGGCGCCGGGGCGTCCCGCCCCGGTGCCGCCTACCGGGTCAGTGCCGCCCTGTCGCAACGCCCCCGGCCAGACCGCAACAACCCGCCGGGCCTGGGCTTGGCGCTTGAGCAGATCGAGCGGATTGAGGGCGAGCGAGGCATCGAACAGGATCTCGATGTTGTCGATCAGCAGCAGATCGCCGCGGCAATGGGGCTTCACGATCTCGCGCAGGAGACTGCCCGTCTGGAGCTGGCGCTCACGGTGGGGGACCGCGGCAAGCCGTCGGCCCAACGCCGCACCCAGACTCAGGATCGAGGCCCCGGTGTGGTCGCCGAAGGCCCGCAGCAGGGCGGTCTTGCCGCTCCCGGGCGGACCTGCCAGCAGAACAAGCTTGCTGTGCAGGGCAGCAAGATCGTCAACCAGCCGTTCCAGGCGCGTGAGCATTGTTCCTGTGGCTCCTTAGGTTCGCTTCGGGGACTCTCGCTTCCCATCAGTCCGCCGCGGGAGGCTCACCCCAGGGATTGACGACCCGCAGCAACGGCAGGTGGAAGTCGGTCAGGTTGCGAGTGGCCATGGTCAGGCCGTGCACCTTGGCATCCTGGAAGGCCCATTGGCGCATGGGAACCTCCGTCGAAAGCTCCTCTAGTCAGGCCTGTCAGTATAGCGCGCCGGTCCCGGCCCCCTCCACGACGAACCGCAGCGTTCCCGCACCGAACTGTGCGACACGCGTGCGACGCGCTAGACTGGCACCATGAATCCCCCCGAAATCACACGATAGCGCCACGGTGCGGGCCGTTCCGATGCAATGCCCCAAGTGCGGCGCCGAACAGTCGGCGCAGAACGCCATCTGTTGCCGCTGCGGCATCGTCTTTGCCAAATATTACAAGTATCACCCACGTCCACCGGATGAGGACAGTCCCGCGCCCCCGCCGGGGCGGGTCGATGCGCGTCTGTCGACCCTGACCCCGCTCGCGTCCGAGCGGCGGGGGTCATTGATCTTCCCGGCCGAGCCCGGCGGCGACTGGCTGAGCCTCAGTGCCCGCGGTCTGCTGTGGGTGGTGCTCCTGGTTTGGGGACTGTCGCTGATGTTCACATCGGTGGAGAGCGGCGGCGTCGGGGCGTCCTTTCTGCACAACGTCAACCTGCCGTTTCATGAGTTCGGGCACATTCTGTTCCGCCCGTTCGGCGACTACCTCACCTCACTGGGCGGGACTCTGGGTCAACTGCTGATGCCGGCCATCTGCTGCGGTGTCCTGCTGGTGCAGACCCGTGACCCCTTCGGCGCATCCGCCGCCCTGTGGTGGTTCGGCGAGAACTTTCTGGACATCGCCCCCTACATCAACGACGCCCGCGCCGGCGTTTTGCCGCTGGTGGGCGGCAACGTCGGGCACTCCTCGCCCTATGGCTTCCACGACTGGGAATACCTGCTGGGTGAGACCGGGCTGCTTCATCTGGACCACCAACTCGCCCGCACCAGTCACCTGCTTGGGGCACTCATCATGGGGCTGGCGCTGCTCTGGGGTGCCCGACTCTGGTGGCGCCAGTTGCAGTACCTGCGCGCCACCCAACCGGGCACACCGTGATGAGCCTACTGATCAAAGTCATGAGCTGGCTGCTGACCCTCACCCTGCTGGGGCTGGCCGCACTGGTGGTCCTGGTGTTCCTGGACAGCCGGCCGCTGGTCCCGGAGGACCGCACCCTGAGCACGGCCGAGCAGGCCTGGGCACGGGAGTGGCTCGTCGCCGCCAAGCCGCAGGGTCTGCGCGACGGGGAGCGAATCACCCTGACGCTATCGGAACGCGAGGCCAATATCATCGGCAACTATTTGATCGACAAGGTCGGCCAAGGCCGTGTCGACGTGCGGCTGACGGCGGAAGGCGCGCAGGTGGCCGCGTCGCTGGGACTCCCCTGGGACCCTGAGCAGCGCTTCATGAATCTGGACCTGAGCCTGGCCGGGGGCGAGCGCCTGCCCCGGATCGAACAGGCGCGCCTGGCGGGTCTGCCACTGCCCGAGAACCTGGTCCAGACCATCGCGGAGCGTCTGGTGAATGCGTTGGACCAGGCCCACCTGCTGCACCATGTGGATCTGCAACCGGATTTGGCGCTACTCACTTACGAGTGGCACCGCGACGCCTTGGCCAATCTGGGCAGCGGTCTGGTCTCGGCGGATGAGCGAGACCGGATTCTCACCTATCAGAACGTGCTGGTCCGCTACGCGGCCGCCCATCCCAAGCCGCCGACGATCGTGCTGGCTGACCTGCTCTCGGTGGTTCTATCCGCGGCCCAGGATGCCTCCCAAGGCACGTCTCAGTCCGATCCGGCCGCGGAGAGCCGGGCGGCGATCCTCGCCCTCGCCGCCTACACGAACCAACAGCACATCCGCGATCCGGGCCAGCCCGACGCCCGCTCCGCCCGTACCCGCTTTCGTCCGGTTGCGCTGCTTGGCCGCCGCGACCTGGCGCAGCATTTCATGACCTCCGCGGCCCTCGCCGCCCAGGGTGGAACCGCGCTCTCGGACCTGGTGGGGCTCTACAAAGAGATCGCGGATTCCCGCGGGGGCAGCGGATTCAGCTTTGCCGACCTGGCCGCGGACCGGGCCGGGACTCGCTTCGCCAATCTCGCCACCGGCAAACGCCAGGACGCCCAAGCCGTCCAGGCCGCCGCCCGCGAGGGATTCACCGCGGACGATCTCATGCCCGCCATCGACCGGCTGCCGGAAGGCATGAACGCCGCCGCTTTCGCCGCGGCCTTCCAGGACACCAAGAGCCCGGCCTATCGCAGCGCCGTCGCCGCGATCGAGCGCGACATCGATGCGCTGCGCTTGTTTCAGAAGGCCACGCGGTGAGCCGCCAGCGAACCCTTGGCGTCTTGGCGCCTTGGCGTGAGCCATTCAGGGTCTGAGCCAAGCCGATGCTGCGGATGCGCCCGCGTAGGCGCAATGCGCCACCAGTGTCCGGAACTCACCGAATAGCGGCGATGAAAACCGCCCGGGCCGTCGCCAGGCTCGCCTCGAACCGCTCTTCCAAGTCCAGGTCGAGCGGTCCCAACCCGCGGCGTAACGCCATCTCGTACGCGTTCAACGCGGCCTGCCAGGCACCGCCCGGGTCTGCTGCGGCCGGCGCTTCGCGGGTTGCCGCGTCGCCGGGCAACACGGCGGCCGAACGCGGGATCATGCGTTGCGCCCCGTCGCGCTCACGGCTGGCGGTCATCGGGCCGGTCTTGGTATAGCGCTCATCCTGATAGACAAACCGCTGCCCCAGCGGCAGGTGGGGAAATTTCATGGCAGGAAACACCGTTCTCCCGGTTAATTACGATTCAGAAACACGTTAAACAACGACTACAATCGTTGTCGTGATCATGCCGTCCGCGCGACGGCCCAGACCACGACCGTGACCGCGCCGGCCCGGCGCAGCACGCGCGCCAGCTCGCTCACGGTGCTCCCGGTGGTCATCACATCATCGACGATCGCCACGTGCGTCCAAGGCAGCGGCGTCTGCGCCACGAAGGCGCCGCGGAGATTGCGGCGGCGCGCCGGCTCGTCCAGCCCCGCCTGGGGCGGGGTCGCCAGAATGCGCCGACACGACCGGGCCGCAATCGGTATGGTCAGGGCCTGCCCAACCACGCGGGCAATCTCCAGTGCCTGATTGTAGCCGCGTCCGGCCAACCGCCGCGGATGTAAGGGCACCGGCAGCAGCACCTAGGGCAAGGGCGCGTCCTGGTCACGCACCCCATCCGCCAGAATATCGCCAAGCAGACGGGCGGTATTCAGGCGCCCGCGAAACTTGGCATCCGCCACCAGGCTCGGGACCGGAGTCTCATAGCGCAAGGCGGCGAATACGCGCTCAAAGGGAGGCGCACGCCGCTGGCAGGCCCCGCAAAGTGCGGCAACCGGCGTCGACTGGTCGAACGGCACCGCGCAGCGCGGACAACTGTGCCGATTGAAAGGCAGTTCCGCCGCGCACCCCGCGCACAGGTCGCGCCCCTCCGCGCCCGGCGCTCCACATAAGATGCAGGTCGGCGGGAAGAGGACGGCGAGCAGACGACCGGGCTGGAAGTGGAAACCAGAAGACGCGCTTTGCATCAAGGACCATCATAAGCCTTTGTTGAATCATTACCTGACTCGCTGCCGGGACAATACCACCGCGGGCGCGATCAGGAACGGGTCGCGTTACGTTACACTAAGGACGCGCGCCGCGGATGCGCATCCCGCCATGACGGCCTGATGAGCGTCCGCGTCAGTACGATGATAGGTTCACAGGAGGTTGTCCGATCATGCTGGAGTATGTTTTTTTCCAAGAGGCGCCCCGCAAGCATTTTCAGGATTTTCTCACCGCGCAGGGCCTGGCCTGGACCCTCGAGCCCGGAAACCTGGAAACCCTGGTGGTGGTCGATGAGGCTGGCCTGGACGACGAACTGGCCGAACGCATCGAGGCGGTCTACGACGAGCTGTTTTCCGCCGAACAGTCAGTTTATTCCACGAGTCTGCCCCAATCGGCCCAGGATGGCGACGGCAACGGAATCGTCATTCAACTTCCGAACGGCGGCGGGATCGCTGTCGCATTGCCCCAGGAGTTGCTCCAGCGAATCCTCACGGTCATCACCGCCGAGGAGCTCGGATGCCTGGTGGGCGCCATCGCGCGCGCGCTGACCGGCAAGGAAGGTGCCAAGGTCTAGCGGATGCGGGTCAGCGCCAGGAGCGGCCGGCTTGGCTTGAGCCGCCGACCACCGCCTCACTGCGCGGGTCAGGCAGGTGGCGTCTGACGCGCAGCCGTCGAATGGGCCTGAATCACTTTGCGCATCAACACCTCATCCTGTCCCGCGATCACCAGGTCCGTGAGCAGGCCGACGGGGCGAAAACCTTGTTTTTCATAGAAGACTCTGGCACCTGCATTGAAACCGGACACTAAGAGCCAGAGGTTCAAAGTCCGGCCGCGGTAGGTCCGCTCGAGAAACGTCAGGACGGCGCGGCCAACCCCCTGACCTTGAGCGCCCGGCAAGACCGCGAAGAGCTCGATGTAGGCCCCGCGCAGCCAGGGATAACGGACGACAACGAGCCCCTGAATCGCCCCATTGCGGACCGCCAGATAGCGGGTGAGGTCCGGGTGGGTGAGCTGGAGCCCGCGCGCCAGCGCGTCGGCGCTGTAGCCCAGAGTCAGCCAGGGGTCGCTGCCGGCGAGGATGGCGGCGATGGTCCGCGCCTCTCCCGCACTCAAGGCGTCGCACGCGATGAACTCAAGCGGTTCGGAACTCAACCCCCGCCCCCCTGCCCGGCCAGTGTCATTGCGCGTTGCGCGGCCAGGATGAAGACCCGTAAGACGACAGTGCGGAACATGGAGCAGGCGACCGCGTTCGAGAGATCAGGCAGTATACCAAGATGACCGCAAACAGGATCACTGGGCCAAGTGCAGTCAACGCCAAGGCGTTGTTGCGTGACATGTTCGACGCGGCGATCATCGCGGCCCAGCCCGCGCGCTGTCTGCCGCCCTATCTGCCGGACCCGCCCGCGGGGCGGCTGATCGTCATCGGCGCCGGGAAAGCGGCCGCCGCGATGGCCCAGACCGTGGAGCAGCACTGGGCTGGTCATCTTACGGGTCTGGTCGTCACGCGTTACGGCTATGGTGTGCCTTGCCAGCGGATCGAGGTCATCGAGGCGGCCCATCCGGTACCGGATGCCGCGGGCAGCGTGGCTGCCCGCCGCATCCTCGACCTGGTGCACGGACTCGACCGCGCGGATCTGGTGCTGTGTCTGCTCTCCGGCGGCGGTTCCGCCCTGCTGACGGCGCCGGCGCCGGGCCTGACGCTGGCGGACAAACAGACGCTGAACCAGGCGCTGCTCACGAGCGGCGCCACCATCGCCGAAATGAACTGCGTGCGCCGCCACCTCTCCGCGATCAAGGGCGGACGCCTGGCGGCGGCCTGCCACCCGGCACGGGTCCTGACGCTGCTGATCTCCGACGTACCGGGCGATGATCCCACCGACATCGCGTCCGGTCCGACGGTCCCCGATCCCACCAGTTGCGCGGACGCCCTGCGGATCCTCGACCAGTATGAGATCGCCGTACCGGCCGCGGCGCGCGCGCTCCTCACGAGCAGCGCGGGCGAGACGGTCAAGCCCGAAGACCCGCGCCTCGCCGCGGGCGAGGTCAAACTGATCGCCACGCCCCAAATGGCACTCGAAGCCGCCGCCGCGGTGGCACGTCAGGCCGGCCTCGCGGCCTTGATTCTGGGCGACAGCATCGAAGGCGAGGCGCGCACCGTGGGCACGGTCATGGCTGGTATCGCCCGGCAGGTGGCGGTGCACGGCCAGCCGATCCCGCCGCCCTGTGTGCTGCTCTCCGGCGGCGAGACCACGGTGACGGTCCGCGGCCAGGGGCGCGGCGGACGCAATGTCGAGTTCCTGCTGGCCCTGGCGGTGGCGCTCGCCGGCCGGCCCGGGGTCTATGCCCTGGCGGGCGACACCGACGGGATGGATGGTCAGGAAGCGATCGCCGGCGCCAGCCTCACCCCGGACACCCTCGTCCGCGCCGCGGCACTGGGCCTGCGACCGCGCGAACGCCTCGCCGACAACGACGCGCATGGCTTTTTCCAGGCTCTCGGCGACTCGGTGATCACCGGCCCGACCCTGACCAACGTCAACGATTTTCGCGCGATCCTGGTGACCCGAGCATGACCGCGGCCGATCCCACGGCACCGTCCATGCGTCTTCCCGAGGTCGGCCGCATCGCCCAGATCGACGCCTTGCGCGGCTTTGCCGTGCTCGGCGTCTTCTGGATCGGGGTCGGCGCCTTCGGTCTGCCCTATGGGGCCAATGCCCTGCCGACCCTGCTCGGCACCGCAAGCCCGTTGAATCTCGCCCTCTGGGCCTCGACCGAGGTCTACATGGAGGGCGCCGTGCGCGGCGTCTTCTCCATGCTGTTCGGGGCCAGCGCGCTGATCTACCTGGACGAGGCCCGGCTCGCCCGCGACGGGGTGGCGTTGGTGGACCGCTTCTATCGGCGCAACCTGATCCTGATGGTGTTCGGCCTGATCCATGCCTATCTGCTGCTGTGGCCGCACGACGTGCTCTACGCCTACGGGCTGCTTGGACTCTTTCTCTTCCCGTTGCGGCGCCTGCCGGCCTTGGCGCTGTTCCTGATCGGAGTGGTGCTCCAAGGTGTTGCGGACCTGACGATCGAGTGGCCGGCAGTTATCGACTGGCTGCGCGGCCTGCCCGAGTCACCCGACCTCGCCGCCGCCGTGAGCGGGGCCGGCGCGGACCCGGCGGAGGCCGCCCGCTTCCTGGGCTGGCTGCGGTTGCAACTGGAACAGGACATCCAAACCTACCGTTCAGGCTACCTGACCCTCTTCGCCGCCCAGGCCGCGGAGGTCGCGGCCCAAGAGTCCACCGTCTTTTATCAGCGGCATGGTTATGAGATCGGCGGCATGATGCTGATCGGCATGGCACTGTACCGCTGGGGAGTCCTCTCCGGACAGCGCCCGGCGGCGCTCTACTGGCTGCTCGCATTGCTCGGGTTCGGGGTGGGAGGCTGGCTGCGCGGGGCCGATGTCTACCAGGCCTATCGTCTGGGTTTCGACCCGCTGATCCTGGCCGGGCTCGCCCAAGGCGACCTGGATCTCGGGCGCCTGCCGGTGGCGCTCGGTCATGTCGGCCTGATCGGACTGCTGTGCCGGTGGGGCCGCGCCGCCTGGCTGACGGGCGCACTGGCCGCCACCGGACGCCTGGCGCTGACTCACTACATCACCCAGACGGTGATCGGCATCACGTTGTTCTACGGGTTCGGATTCGCGCTCTTCGGGCGTCTGGAGCGGTGGCAACTGGCCTTGATCTTCCTTGCCGTCGCGGCGTTCCAGGTCCTGTTCAGCCTGCTGTGGCTGCGGCGTTTCCGCTACGGGCCCCTGGAATGGGTATGGCGATCATTGACCGACGGGCATCTCCGGCCGCTGCGCGTCGCGGCTGGACCGAACACCGCAACGTGACTGAGGGTCAAATCCGCGATAATCCCCCCAACCGATACCATCCGTCAGTCCGGATCGCGCGCCTTCACGCCGCACCGACACCCGGACCCCTAACCAACTCACCTTGCAGAGCGAACATGAGCGAAACCAACCAGACCCCAACCCAGGACCTCAGCACTGAGGTGGCGATCATCGGCGGCGGACCCGGCGGCTACACCGCGGCCTTCCGCGCCGCGGACCTCGGCAAGCGGGTGGTGCTGATCGAGCGCTACAACGCCTTGGGCGGCGTCTGCCTGAACGTCGGCTGCATCCCCTCCAAGGCGCTGCTGCACGCCGCCGCCATCATTGAGGAGGCCAAGTCGCTGGGCACCATGGGCGTGACCTTCGCCCCGCCGCAGATCGATCTCGACCAGATGCGCGCGGGCAAACAAGCGGTGGTCAACCGCCTCACCGGCGGACTGGCGGCCCTGGCCAAGCAGCGCAAGGTGCAGATTGTCACCGGCGAGGGACGACTGGAAGGCCCGTATCAGTTGAGCGTCGAGACCGCCGAGGGCCGGGTGAACGTCACCTTTGAACACTGCATCATTGCCTGCGGCTCGAGCCCGGTGCGCATTCCGAGTTTTCCCCACGACGACCCGCGGGTGCTGGACTCCACCGGCGCCCTGGAGATTCGCGACATCCCGGCACGCCTGCTGATCGTCGGCGGCGGCATCATCGGCCTGGAGATGGCGAGCGTCTACGCCGCCCTGGGTTCCCGCATCGAGGTGGTGGAGTTGCAGGATCAGCTCATGCCCGGCTGCGATATCGACCTGGTCCGCGCCTTCGAAAAAGTCATCAAACCGCGCTACGACCGCATCCTGCTGGAGACCAAGGTCGCCGCCATGGACGCGACCCCCGAGGGCATCAAGGTAGTATTCGACGGCAAGCACCCCGGTGAGGCGACCTACGACAAGGTCTTGGTAGCCGTTGGCCGGCGGCCCAACGGCCAGTCGGTGAACGCGCAAGCCGCGGGCGTCATCGTCGACGCGCGGGGATTTATCCCGGTCGACGGACACATGCGTACCAATGTCCCGCACATCTTTGCCATCGGCGACGTGGTGGGCAACCCGATGCTGGCGCACAAGGCCACCCACGAGGCCAAGACCGCCGCCGAGGTCATCGCCGGACTGCCGGCCCTGTTCGACCCCTTGACCATCCCCTCGGTCGCCTACACCGACCCGGAAGTCGCGTGGATGGGGCTAACCGAGACCGAGGCCAAGAAACAGGGGATCGCTTACGAAAAGGGCGTCTTCCCCTGGGCCGCGAGCGGCCGGGCGCTGGGCATCCACCGCGACGAGGGTCTCACCAAGCTGCTGTTCGATCCCCAGACCCATCGCATCCTGGGCGCCGGCATCGTCGGCGTGAATGCCGGCGAACTGATCGGCGAGACGGTGCTGGCCCTGGAAATGGGTGCCGACATGGAAGACCTGGGGCTGACCATCCATCCCCATCCGACACTCAACGAGACCATCGGCCTCGCCGCCGAGATGGCCCACGGCTCCATTACCGACCTGATGCCGCCGAAGAAACGCTAAGTCGGCCGGATGATCGCCGCACCGTAGGTTGGGGTGAGGAACGAACCCCAACATCCCCGCCGCCGGCCGTTGGGGTTCGTTCCTCACCCCAACCTACGGGCTACCCATCGTCCTGTCGGCCGTTTCGGGAAGAGCCATCCGTTTCGGAAAAACGGCCCACCTCCCGTTGTACCTGCGCATTCATATTGATCGGTGCGATCACGATCTCCGGGTGACGCTGCGAGAACACTCGGAATATCTCGTCGACAAAGGATCGGCCCACCATATCCACGCCCGCAAAGTCCAATACGACATTGCGGAAGCGCTCGACACGATTCATGATCCGCTTGGCTTGGGAGCGGGAGACGAGTTGCTCCCCTTCGTACAGTGCCAGGCGGATCGGCACAACCGTCTTGGAGAAGTCCAGCGTATCGGCATCGGTATATTCGTCGAAAACGGACGCCAGTATGCGCTCGGTCTTGGGCGAGAGGTACATGCCGACCGTGGTCCCCTCCGTTGCGCCTTCGAGATGCACCAGGCAATCCCGGTCAGACGCGTCCGTATGGCTGAATGCCAAATCGCCGGCATAGATGCGATCCTCGGTGATGGCACCGAGCGCGTAGTTACCTTTCTGCCAGCGGTTCGGTCCTAAGCGATACGTGCGACCGCGCGTCGTCCCGACAGCCTCCAAAAAGCGCTCGCGGGTCAGATGGGTCAGATGCCGGTGCACAGCCTGACGGGTGATGCCGAATTGCTCGCAGGTCTCGGCGACGATGTCCGCTCGCCCGGCCCTGACGGCATCGATCAGGTGGCGACGAATCGACCGGGATTGGCTGGTCTTACTAGCCCCGCCCGCGGGCCACGACAAGGAGTAGCATGACCAACTCGCCCCCACCGGCGCCCCGCCGTGGGACGCGCGCCCGGTTGCGCGCTGGGGCCTTGAGCATCGTTCCGGCCAGCGACGGCCTGTCCGCAACTGGAGGTCGAGGCTTTAGCCGATGGCGACTCCCGAGATCTTAAAGAGAATCAGTGGTGCCTGCTCGCCGGACCGGCTAACGGCCATAGAAGGAACATTAAGCCACCCCGGAAGATGCAAGTCCCTCGTGGGAGCGGCGTCCCGCC
>NZ_CAIZIZ010000388.1 GCF_903933125.1 uncultured Lamprocystis sp.
TGCAGGTGTTGCAGGTCGCACGGGAGAATCGGTTGACGCAGTTCGGGCGGGTGAGCCTCGACGGCTCCAAGATCCACGCCAATGCCAGTCGCCATAGCGCCCTGTCGTACGGTCATGCCGAGGCGCTTGAGGCGCACCTGAAGGCGGAGGTGCAGCAACTGCTGGCGTTGGCCGCGCAGACGGACGGGGAGTCGGTGCCCGATGGGATGAGCGTGCCGGCGGAGTTGCAGCGGCGCGAGGTGCGCCTGGCGGCCATTGCCCAGGCGAAGGCCAAACTCGAAGCGCGGGCGGCCGAACGCTTCGCCGAAGAACAAGCGGCGTATGAGGCCAAGCTGGAAGCGCGGGCGCAACGGGCCGTCGTCACGGGGCGCAAGCCCGGTGGCCGCGTCCCGCAACCGCCGACCCCCGGTGCGCGCCCCACCGATCAGATCAACCTCACCGATGAGGAATCGCGGATCATGCCCGTCGCCGGGGGCGGCTTCGAGCAGTGCTACAACGCCCAAGCGGTTGTCGATACTGCGAGTCTCATCGTCATGCTGCCCTGGGTCACCCAGGAGGTGAATGACAAACAGCAAGTGGTGCCGATGCTGGAGCGCCTGCAGGCGCTGCCCGCGGACCTGAACCAGGTGGAGCAAGCAGTCGCCGACACGGGTTATTTCAGCGCCAACAACGTCGCAGCGTGCGCGCAGGTCGGGATCGAGCCACTGATCGCCATGGGGCGCGATGCTCACCATCCGCAGTGGTCGGAGCGCTTCAGCGAACCGGCCGACCTGCCCGCTGATGCCACTCCGGTCCAGCGGATGCAGCACCGACTCAAGACGCGCAAGGGCCGGGCAGCCTACGCCTTGCGCAAGCAAACGGTCGAGCCGGTCTTTGGCATCATCAAATCGGTGATGGGGTTCCGCCAGTTCCTGACCCGCGGTCTGGACAACGTCCAGAACGAGTGGACGCTGGTGTGCTTGGCGTGGAATCTGAAGCGCATGGCCGTCTTATGCGCGTAGTAAGGGAAAAGCCCAAAAACTCGAGAAAAAGGCGCGTTTTTCTGTAAAAAAACCTCATTTATCCAACAAAAATCCTTTACACCGCCGTAACCCCTCTCCCAGGGGCTAAGTCCGACAGGCTGCTAGTGTGTAGAATTGTCAAGAGCGCGTCGTCGCCTGGTACTGACTGATCCGCGGTGATCCTCGTGAGGCTGACACGTCCCGAGGCCGGGACCGAATGTCCAAGCGAGCGGTTCGTCGAGACAGGAACCTCGATCGCTTCACCGGACCCTGACCAGGCTCGGCAAGAACGACCGTAGGTTTCAAGCGCACCGAGCACACGACCAAAGCGCGACCGACTTGCCAGGTTGGTGAGCCCCGGTCCCCCGCTCAGTGAGGGCACCGACACACGCCGCTTGACGCCAGGGGAGCGCCTCTTGCGCAGCGCACCCGCTCAAAACGGGATGGCATCATCGTAGAACGGCGCTGGCGCCGACTCAACTGGAGACCCCGGGTCCCCCGCCGGTTCGCCTTGGCCCTTCGCCCGCCCCCCGCCGGTCGGCTTGGCGGAGGTGGTCACCACCAGTGAGTCGCACAGCATGGCCCAGGACTCGCGCGGCGCGCCGTCTGCAGGGGTATAGACGCCGCGCGTCATGCGCCCCAGGGCGGCGACCATCTGGCCTTTCTGCGCCCGCTGCAAGGTCTGCGCGGCAGCGCCAAACGCAAGGAGACCCACCCACAGGGTTTCGGGCGCTGGCGCGTCCCGCGGGGTGACATCGACAGCGACCTGGACCGTGGTCATGTCCTTGCCACTTTTCGTGGTGCGGGCCACGGGGTCGCCACCCAGGCGACCATACAAATTGGCGATCAGACTCATCGGGAGGACTCCGTGGGGTTTACGGCGGGATTTGGTTCGTTTTGCCAAACCCTGCGAAAAGGTAGAATCTGGGCTTTGCGCTTCTGGTCCGACCGAAAGGTGACGCTGCGACGGGCGGTGATCGGGATCGCTTCGCCGTTGGTCAAGACCATCCCGGCACTCCCGTGGGTTGCGCGAAAACAGGACCCAAGGCGGGAAGAGGTCCCCACCCTCGATGCCTACTGCGGACAAGGAACCGGGTCTCACGTCCCCCGACGCCGGCGTTTGCGCACGCCGACAACGATCAGGGCGACGCTGAGGAGTCCGATGATGGTCAGCGCATCGACCAGCACGTTGCGCCACCAATAGGTCCGCTCCACCCCCACCAGCCATGGGGCGCGCGGGGCCTCGGCCGCGACCGTCACGCGGACCGCGCTGCCGGGGGCCAGCCCGCTGACCGAGGGCGCGTCCACCTGGTCCACGCCCTCCACGCCCTCCACGCCCTCCACGCCATCCGGATGGCCCGGCGGCACATACCGCAGCCGGACCCAGGCCACCGGCACGGCATACGGCTGCGCCCAACGGCTCAAGAGTCCACGCCCCTTCCGATCAATGGTGATGGCCATCACCTGCGCCGGGACCGCGACGCGCGGCCCGTCGCTGCCGAACCGGGGCCGGGGCACCATCGGCAGCAGCGGCGCGTCGACCGGCCAGGTCCACTCCAACCACCCGAATGGGCGCAGCCGCCGCAGCATGACTTCCTGACCAGGCACCGCCGCATCGAACGCGGCTTCGTCGAGCCGCACCTGCGTCTGCCGCAAGATGCCGCTGCCGGGGGCCTGCCAACACCGCTGGTCAGCGGCCGACAGGGGCTCGCCGACCGCGGCCAGGATCGCCGGATCGATCGGCGTCCCCGCCCCCAGCCCCGGCGCGTCCGGTGCGCGGTAGCAAACGATGGCCCCGAAGCGGTGGCGTACCACCAGATGACTGGTGCGCGCGCCGCGGGCGCGCGCGGTCTCGACTTGGACGGAGGACTGGGTGGCCGCCACCACGCCCGGGAGCCGCTCGCCCCAGATCTCGGCGGCGGCGTGTGGCCCCTCGGCGACCATGGCCAACAGGGCCAGGATCAATGCTGGCAGCGCCAGCCACCACAAGAGGCGGGCGGCGAGCAGCACCACCGCCAGCACGGCGATGGCGGCGGCGGTGAACACGAGGAGGGTCGCGGTCATGGCAGTCCTGTCAGCGCGGAGGATGGGTTGCGTTGCGCGCGGCCCGATCCTACGCGAATCACAAGTCGGTTGCAGCGTTTGGGAACCCGCGTCACCGATCGGACAACGACGGTCCGGGCGTTGCGACATCAATGATCCTGCGCCCGCTGCGCAGCCCGATCCCGCCGGCCAACACCGGGTCCAGGTGCCCTGCTGAGCGGCGTCGGCCAGCCATCCCAGTCTCGGCGCCCTTCCCTCCCCCACGATGGCCGCTACCGGACGCGGATGGGCCACCCCGCAGTGACCGGATTGCGCTGCCTGAACGGGTCACCTCACCTGTCAGGATGACTGACCCTTGAGCGTCTCTTGGACCCGCTCAAGGAACTCACGCCCTTGCTTCTGAAGGCCGACCTACAGTCTGGATTGGCTGGCGCCTCCCGGTGTCCCACTGAGCAGGCGCCGCGCATCCTTGAGCAGGAGCAGCCATTGCTGTTCGTGCAGGGGTGATTGCGCGAAACCGAAGCGGGTATAAAAACACGCCGCCGCGTCGTCGATCGGGTGCGTGAGTAGGGCACGGATGCCGGCCTGCTCGGCGATGGTCAGGGTGCGGCGGATGGCATCGCGCAGCATCGCAAGACCGATGTCCCGGCCCTGGTGCTGCCGCGACACGGCCAGCCGGGCCAGGATAACGACGGGGATCGGGTGCTGACCCATCCCCTGACGGACCCGCGCCGGGGCGTCGAGGCTGTCGAGGCTGTCGATCTGGCCGACGGTCAGGCTGTAGTAGCCAATGATGCGATCCGTGTCGGCCACGATGAAGGTCTTGGCCGAGCCGCTCGCCTGGGCCTGACGGGCGTAACGCGTGAGCCAGGTATCGAGCGCCGGTTTGCCACAGTCGAAGGTATCGATCCGGTGGCGCGCATCCAGGGGCTCCGGGGCGCCCAGACTCATGGGGTATCCCAGGGGTCGGCGCGGGAGAACAGGTCGCGCAGGCCCGGGTTGTCCTGGGCCGGGCGGTCCAGCAGGTCTAGCAGTGCCTGATATTCACCGCCAGAGACCAGGAACAGACGCTGGTCGAGCAGGGTCTGTTCTGCCGCCTGGCAGGCACTGTCCAGGATGAAATCGGTCAGAGACTTGTGGGCCACCGCGGCGGCCCGGCGCAGCACCCGCTCCTGCTCGGGGGTGGCGCGCAGGCCCAGGCGGGCAGAGCGGGGGGCGCTGGTCGTGGTGGATGCCATACTGCACCTGTTCGTGTGGGTCCGAGTTGGCTATGTTAGTACGGGCGACGCACGCGGTCTACATGGGAGCCTCTTAGAGCATCACCGGCCCCTTGCTCCAGCGCCGCTTCGATCTCGGCGCGGGCCTCGGAAAGCCAGTCGTCCAGTTCAGTCCTGTCGTGGTGGTGGCACCCGGCAGGCTGACGCGTCGGGCCTTGGGCTTTGACAATCTTCGGGACGATTATGCAAAGCTTGACACTGGTGGCGAATCCCCCAAGCCCCCGCCAGCCGGCACATCGACGGCAACGATTCGGCGCTCCGCACAGTCGTAAGGATTAACCACGCACTGCCGATCCGGAGTCATCCCATGTCGCTCCAACCCCGTCTGGCCTTCGAGATTCCCGAGGAAACTCGCCGCGTCGCCCGTGCCGCCTTTCCGCACGGCACCTTCTGCTTGGCGATGGCCGATGCCGTGAGTCCGCTCTATGCTACACGTGAACGCTGACCGCCTTACCGTACTGAGTCACCCTGCACATGGCCGAAAAATCCTGCGCGTGGCACACTCCGCACACAGGCTATCGCCAACGCGATGCCAATCTTCGTTACCCCTTTCTGAGCCTGCTGCCATGGAATGCCTGGTCCTGCACCCCAGGAAGACGACGAACACCTGCAGCGACGCCTCATCAGCGCCGTGACAACCTCTATCCTGAGCCCGACGTGGCTCGCCCGGCTCTTCGCCGAGGGCGTGGAAAAACACCCACTGGCCGAGATCGCCCCCGGCGCCCTCACGGTCCGCGGCAAGACCGGCACCCAGCGACTCATCTATAGCCAACTCGACGGCGTGCGCGTCGAACGCGGACTGTTCTGGTCCGCCGTGATCATCCAGCGACTACTGGTGCGCCGCTACGCCTGAACGGCGGAATGGTGACCTATCCAACGTATGTGTTGGCTGCACCTGCTGTCAGCGACCGACGTACGCAGCAAGTAACGCCTGGACCTCGTAGATGCTGACCGCCTTGCCGAACTGCTTCTGAATCGGGGTGGTCATGCCTGACGTCCAGATCTTGAGTTCGGCATCAAGATCGAAGTGGCCAGCCGTCTCAACGGAGAACCGCACCACGCTTTTGTAGGGAATCGAGACGTACTCGATTTTTTTACCCGTGAGGCCCTGCTTATCGACCAAGATCAAGCGGCGATTTGTGAAGAGGACCGCGTCGCGGATCAGCTTGTAGGCGTGTTCGAGCTGCTCGCCAGCACCTAGCAGCAGCGCGTATTCTTCACTTGCATCGGCCACGTCCACCGTCGATGCGTTGCCGAGTAGACCATTCAACAAACCCATAGGAACCTCCACCTGTCAGGTTACATACGACGTCACACTCCGACGACCGGCCACCCTCAGCACCACCGGAGCGTTCAATTGCTCGGCGCTGAGAGGGGCCTCATTGTGATCGGCTCAGACAGCCCGCGCGCGCAGTGACACACCCGCGTTTGGCGCTGCCAACCGCACCGCACTCGCCGCGCGTTCGTACTCGCACGGACCTGCGTTCTTTAGCAGCCCAGCGGCACGCGCGTCAACTGCTGGGGCTGCTCCGGTCGGTCCACGAGCGCCTTGGGCGAACAGTCGCTCCGGCGCGACGCCGATTGGGTGCGGTGTTGGCGGCGCTGGTCACCCCAGGCGTCAGGATCACTGCCATTTAGTTAAGCCAACAGGCTCAATAGCAATGCTTTTTCCGTCACTTATGAAAATCCAGCAAGCCCCTGGACGAGGATTTCTTGCGGGGCGGATTACGCTGCGGACGATCCGTGGTCGGGCTGGTAAGAAAGAGTGCCGTCAGTCGCTCTGCCAGCGCGGTGGTGTTCAAGTCGCTGTACAACAGATCCAAGGCATGGTGTTTGATGGCATTGAAGGAGACGGTGCGATTGACCGCCTGCGGATGCAGGGTCTTTTTGGCGTCCAGGTGCTGCTGCGCGTCGGCAGTCAAGATCGCTTCCAGGCCAGTGAGATAGACCGTCGCATGAAAGTCCTGTCGCACCGCCTCGGCACCCAGTCCGGTGAAATTTTCCAGATCCAAACGGGTCTTGAGGATGCCGTAAAGGGTTTCCACTCCCCAGCGCAGACCATACAGTTCCAGGAACTCTTCGGCGGGATAACGCGCCTCGTCGAGCAACGAGGTCACCAGCACCTCCCATTCCCCGGTGCTCAGGCGCACGCGCACGAAGCGCACCCGCAGCGCTTCGGCAAGACCCCGCGTGCGGATGTCGGCGCGTTGTCCGGCGCACGGCGTCAGGGTGACAACCAGGCTGTCGGGGCCTTCCCCCGTGAGCATCCGCCGCGCCGGGGCGAAGGAGGCCGCCGAGCAGCGCACCACGAAGTCCCGTCCGTACCGCGCGAGCTCCGCCAACATCCGATAAGACGGATAGTTGCGGTCCATCACGAGCAGATCCTTGGGGCGCGTGCGTGCCAGGTGTCCGACCGCCAGATCGACTTCGTAGGTGTAGCGGCCCACAAACATCCGCGGCCCAACCCACAAACATCGTGATTTTCGGCCCAGATTAGTTGCAAATAACGGGGGTCTCCGACCCTCGACTTTGGCCATTTCAGGCCGTCGAGGCCAGTTGATCCAGCAAGCGTTCCCAGTCCCGCTGGGAAATAACGAGGGCGTCCGGGTCTGCGGTTGAGTTGACGAAATTCGCCGCCGCCCAACTGGTGCGGCGCACCA
>NZ_CAIZIZ010000389.1 GCF_903933125.1 uncultured Lamprocystis sp.
CTTAGTGATTCTCGATTTTAGCAGCGGATCGTGTTGAGGGTAGTGTCTGCGCCAGAGAATGATACCTCACGATCGGCACTGATCAGCGACACTGAATAGACGCTCGCCGGGAATTGCTGATTTCATGCGCTCCGCGGTCACAAGACCCTGCCCAATCCGCTCCTCGATCACGTCGGTCTCCCCGCCGTTGCCCAGATCCGGCCGGAACACGTCGAGCCCGCGCTCGATGCCCGGCTCGCGGCCTGCCGCACTGAGATCGCCCGCCTGACCAGCATGGCGCCGGTCCCCACCTGGGAGAATTTCGTCGAGGCCCTGGAGGTGATGAGCTTCCAGGCCAACTGAGGCCGCCCGCGGGGACCTGAAAGTCCCCCGTGGGAAAGGACATTGTCATCGTCACCCGCGAGGAGCATCGTAGGTTGGACCTCAAAGGGTTAGCGTTACCGCCTTTGCAAGACGCAAACCGTATCGAAGATCACCACCGCGAGTCGCGCGGCGGCGGCCTGCACGACGGGCCAGTGATGCCAGCGCGGGGCGAGGTTTTTGTATTCGGGAAGCTCCGTTTCCTCCAAGTCGTAGGGCATCGGGTGCGCGAGTTGCGCGGCCAACTGCTGTAATGGCGACTCGCCGTTGTCCTGCCGATAGAGCCGATCAAAAGGCAGCATCGCGGCGGCCACCGCGGCATCGCCCAACGCATCCGCCAGCGCGACGAAATCCAGATAGTCCCTGGTGGCGTTGCGCCGCAGGATCAGCACGCCCTTGATGCGCAGGATCTCCGCCGTGGTGGGCACGGTGATGGCATGGCCCTGAAACCCGATGACGGTCGTCTCCAGCGGTTCGTCACGGATCAGTTGGCGCACGCCGGTCTCGATGCCGTCCAGGCTGCCGAGGATCTGCACCGGTCGCTGCACCCGCGCGGTCCGCCAGCCCGCGACCGCCTCAAGTTGCGTCAGCACCTCGCTGAAACGCCCGCGCAAATCGGTCAACACATGGTCCGCGTCGCGGGAGAAGCGATGCCCCGCATGCAGCGCGGAGGCGGTACCACCGACCAGCACCGCCCCCGGCAGGATGGCCTGCAAGTGCGCGGCGGCGGCGAGCACCCGCTCCCAGTCAGGCAGCGGCGCGGTGGGCTTGGGCATAGTGCAACCAGAAATGGTAGCGCTGGGCATAGGGATCCGCGACCTGCGCCCGGCAGACCTGTTCAACCTTGTCGAGCAGCGTTGGGTCCGCGAGCACCGCCCGACGCAACGCGGCCCAGTCATCCCAGCGTCCACGGGCGATCAGATCGTCGATGGCGGCCAGGGTCAGGCGCTGGTGGTTCAGATGGCGGTGTTGCATGGAGGGACTCCGGTGGATCGGCAACAGTCGGCACACAGTATAACGAGGCCGCCGGGGTCCGGGGCCGCCGGGGATCGCGGCCTTAGCATCAATCCCGATTACAGGTCCGGACGCATCAGTCAATAGCACACTTGGGCAGGATCTCGCCCATCGTGCGACTATAGCAGGGCCAGCGGCGGCGCTTGCCGCCGTGCTGCCATGTCCCGCCGATTCATTCGGATACCCTGACCATGCTGAGCCGCCTTTACGCCGATAACTTCCGCTGTCTGGTTAATTTCGAGTTGACCTTGGGGCGGATCGTCCTGCTGCTGGGGCCAAACTGAGGCACGCGCCCGGCTGTTCCGGGACGACGGACGCTCGGGTGGCGACTTTCTGTTCGACTGGTCCCGTTCCGGGGTGGGCGCGCTCCACGAGCGCCCGGACAACACACAACTCACCTGGTTTCGCCGTCGCCTCGGAAACCTTCTGGTCGTGCGCCCGAACCCGATGCTGATCGGCGGAGAGACCCGCGAAGAGGTCACACGCCCGGACCCGCGGCTCGGCAACTTCGCGTCCTGGTACCGCTGGCTGAGTCAGGAGCAGCCCGGCGCGGTGATGGCCCTGAATACGGCGCTACGTGAGGTGTTGCCTGGCTTCGACGTGTTGCGCCTGCGCCAGTCCGGCGAGGCTAAGCTCCTGGAGGCGACGATGCAGGGACCGGACGGCCGACGGATGGCCTGGCGCCTTGGTGACCTCTCCGATGGCGAGCGGGCCTTGATCGCGCTCTATACACTGATCCACTGCCTGCCGGACGGCGGCGCCACCCTGTGCGTCGATGAGCCCGAGAACTTCCTGGCGCTGCCGGAGATCGGCCCTTGGTTGGATCGGTTCGACGAACGCTGCGCCGAGCCACCCCAGCAGGGCATCCTGATCTCTCACCATCCCCGGCCGATCAACCTGCTCGCACGCGACGCCGGGCACTGGATCGACCGCGATGGCCCGCTGGCACCGACGCGGGTGCGCCGCATCGAACCGAGCGCCGGCGCCGCCGGGGTGCCGATGGATCAACTGGTCGAGCGGGGCTGGGTCTTCGATGAGTAGACAGGTCCGCGCGGTCGTCCTCTGCGAAGACCGGGCGCATTGGCACTTTGCCCGTGCCTTTCTGATCGCCCCCTGATTGCGGCCTGCACAGAGTGGGCACTGCGTCTCGCCGATCTTCGTTAGCATCAACTGCTTTCTTCCCAACGGGTGGTCGGCCCTCGTTTCGGACGACGCCACTCTCGGCCGCGGCTCAGGGAACCCGCCGGAGTCAGCTCTCGGAGACCCGCCGGGGCTGGACCCGCCGAGGTCAGTGCTCGCATTGTTGCAATCCTCAGGAATCCAGATAGATCCTGTCCATTAGATCAATCACCCCAAGCGGTGCGGTTAGCGGCGATCTCGCGCTCCATGACGATCGGGTCGCCAGGGGGCGCCGCGGCAAAGGCGAGGCTATCCAGGGTACGCAACAATGCGGCACCGCCGCCTTGTTGCGATAAGGGTTCATCGAGCGGCGCGAGAATGGTCACGACGGCCCGTACGGTGCGTGACAATTGCAGGGGTTCCAGCAGGGTTACCCTGCCTCGACTTTGGCCATTTCAGGCCGTCGAGGCCAGTTGATCCAGCAAGCGTTCCCAGTCCCGCTGGGAAATAACGAGGGCGTCCGGGTCTGCGGTTGAGTTGACGAAATTCGCCGCCGCCCAACTGGTGCGGCGCACC
>NZ_CAIZIZ010000390.1 GCF_903933125.1 uncultured Lamprocystis sp.
CCCTGTCCGAGCGGATTCGCTACACCGAAAAAGTCGGCCACATCTTCAAACAATGCCCGAGCAAATGAAACGGACTGCGCACCCGACGCAACGCGGTGCCAGTCGAGTACCTTGAGCGCCTCGTTGCCGCCAAGGACCTCATCGTAGAATCCGCCGTTGCGCGCTACGAGATGCTCCAGATAGTGCTTGGGATGCCGCTCTTCGCGCCACCAGGGCATCGGGTTCGGGGGCTGTATTTTGCGTTGGTTTTCCGCCGTACAGTTTGGCAGCCACAGCGGATCTCGGCACTCGAAGTCCTCCAGGTCTTCCTTGACCAACAGGAGTTCGACGCCTGGCGCGCATCCGGCCCTTGTCAGTGCTTCCGGCTCGCCGAAAAAATACGCCTCCACCATTGGGCACAAAAGATGGAAGCTGCAACGCTCGCGGATGTTCTTGCGTAACCGCTGCTCGGCAGCCTGACTCAGTTTGCGGTCCTCGATCTCAATCTCCATGGCTCGCTGGAAGTGGTCGCAGACAACCTCCGGCTGGTCGATATTATGAAGCTCCAGATCATCGACGGCGATGACCAGATCGGCCGGATTCCCGTCCTCGCCCTCCGCTGCCTCGGCTATGACGCGACGTGCCAATGCCTTCATCGTTCCGCTTGGTGCGGCGGATGCAGCCAAGCGATGGGTCGTCGCCGCCGGCACCTTCTGGGCACGCAGCCACGCGACAGGATTGCCGTCGCCGTCCGTCGGCGGAAACCGGGCCGAGATGGATCCGGCGATGGCCTTGCGCTCCAGATCGCCCGTCACGACGAAACGAATCCGCTTCACCGCGTTACCCACATCCGCTTTCATCGTCGTTGCTGACGATCCCATCGTCCGCATACAGCTCGCCGAGCCGAAATTGCCGCAGCCATTCGGGATTCTTGAGCTCGCTCAAACGGACTGGAGCGGGCTCGGTCATGCCGTCCAGCACATAAACCTGCTCTGGCTTGTCGTTGAAAGCGTCCAGGAGCACAGGCGAGTGCGTTGTGAACACCACGGTTAGGTCGTTCCTGCGGGCCAACTGGTCGGCCAGGCGGACAAATAGCCGAATTGCATAGGGATGGAGCGAATTCTCCGGTTCGTCGATCGCGACGATACCGCCTTGCTCGGTAGCGGCCAGGTCGCAGAGCAATACGAGCAGCGCCAGTACGCCGTTGGCTTCGGAGCCCAGATGCGCGGGCATCTCGCTACCGGGACGATAGATCTGTGCCGCGATCGTGTTACCTGCCTCGACGAAATCCAGATCGGCAATGAGCCTGGGAAAGGCGGCCCTGAGACCGGTTAAGACGAAGTCGTAACGCCAGCGGTCTGGTCGACGCTGAAACCAACCGCGTAGCATCGTTATGGCATTCGTGCCTCGGCTGTCAAGCACCTGCGTATGCGCAATATTCGAGCCGCCGCGTAGGCTACAGATGTCAGGATCGTGAAAAATCCCCATCTTAATGATGGTGCTGATAAAGTCTGGGACTACCGGATCGAGGGGGCTCAAAAACGAGAGATGACTCCCCCCCGTGTCGCCCCGGAACAGCTCGGTTACCCCATCGTGCAGCGTCGCCTCCGCAGAAATCGTTAAGCCCTGTACGGACACCAGTCGCAGGCAAAGGTCCAGATTGCCGATCCGAATGCCGATCTCGATCGGCTCATGCTCGGCAGCAACGCGGTTCTTCAGATCGAAGTATCCACCGAATGCCAGATTCACGGCCTCGGCAGGATCTCGATGCACGGCGAGACGCAGGAACTTCAGCGCTTGCAATACCGTGCTTTTCCCCGCTCCATTGGCACCGACCAGCAGACTGACTCCGCGTGGGCTCCATTCAAGGGAGCGGAGCGCGCGGAGATTCTTCGCGTACAGGGTGAATGTGCTCATTGGCTTCAAAATGGAATGGTGAATGGTCGGGCGGTCGCCGCGGGCGGACTGGCGCAAGTTTGACACAGAGCCGGGGAACTGGGGATCGCCGTTCTTGAGATCCACGGCCACCGCCCAGTCGCACTCCAGCAGACCGGCGGCGGCCAGCGCCTCGCACAGCAGGGTGCCGGCCCTAAGGTGCGACACCATTTGCCGCCCCCCAGCCAATCGGCTAGCCTGTCCGGCCGGGCGCCTTGGGTGCCCGCAGCCCTCCAAACAACACGGAACCGACGCCGCCCATGCACAGTTCAGGTTCGAAGCTGCTCTTCGCCGGCACCATCTTTTCCAGCGCCTTTCTGCTTTTTCTGGTTCAACCGCTGATCGCCAAGCAGATTCTGCCGTGGTTCGGCGGCTCGGCGGCGGTGTGGTCGGTGTGCATGGTGTTCTTCCAGGTCACGCTGCTCGGCGGCTATGCCTATGCGGACTGGGTGTCGCGCCATCTGGCGCCGCGCAGGCAGGTGATGGTGCATGTCGCGCTGCTCGCGTTGAGCCTGACCCTGTTGCCGATCGTCGCCGGGTCCGACTGGAAGCCGAGCGGCAATGAGGACCCGACCCTGTGGATATTGGGTCTGCTGCTGGCGACCATCGGGCTGCCCTATTTCCTGCTCTCGACCACCGGGCCGCTGATCCAGTCCTGGGTGGCGCGCAGTCTGATTGGGGCTCATGTTTACCGTTATTTCTCGCTGTCCAACCTGGCCTCACTGCTGGCGCTGCTGAGCTACCCCTTCCTCATCGAACCGCGGGCGACACTGCTACACCAGGCCTATGCCTGGTCCGGGGTCTATGCCCTGTTCGCGATCCTGTGCACCGGCTCCGCCCTGTATTTCATGCGCCACATGCACCGCCTGCCGCCCGAGGTCCATGCGCAGACCCATGAGGCCGAAGGCGATTGGGATCCGCGACCGCGCGACTATCTGATGTGGCTTTCACTCTCGGCGATGGGCTCCTGGCTGTTGCTCGCCATCACCAACCACATCACGCAGAATGTCGCGGCCATCCCCTTTCTGTGGCTGCTGCCGCTCTCCATCTATCTGTTGACGTTCGTGCTATGCTTCGAGAGTGACCGCTGGTACCGGCGCGGCCTGTTCCTGCTGCCCACCGCCGCCCTGCTCCTGGTCTGCGCCTATGGGCTGCAGGACAGCACCATCGGGGTCAACATCAAGGTGGCCATCCCGCTCTATGCCGCGGGTCTGTTCTTCTTCTGCATGTTCCTGCACGGCGAACTGGCGCAGATGCGTCCCGGACCGCGCTATCTGACCCGCTTCTATCTGATGCTCTCACTGGGCGGCGCCCTGGGCGGGATCACGGTCGGGCTGATCGCTCCGCGCATCCTGCCGGCTTACTACGAATTGGGCATCGGCCTGGGCATCACCGCCCTGCTGGCGCTGGTGTTGCTGCGTCCGTCCCGCCCGCTGCAAGTCGGGGCCGGCGTGCTGGCCGGGCTGTGCGCCTGGTTCCTGTATGTGCAGATCGCCGACGACTTTGCCGACACGCGGCAGATCGCGCGCAATTTCTACGGCAACCTGCTGAGCCTCGATGCCCAACGTGAGGACCCGCGCGACAACGTGCGCCAGCTCTATCACGGCTCCATCAAACACGGCGAACAATTCCTGGCCCCCGATCGGCGGCAGCAACCCACCACCTACTATGGCCCGACCTCAGGCGTCGGACGGGCCATCGCCCACACCGATCCGCACGATAAGAAGGTGGGCCTGATCGGTCTGGGGGCCGGCACGCTCGCCGTCTACGGGCGGCCGGGAGACACCTATCGCTTCTATGAGATCAACCCGCAGGTGATCGCCCTGGCGCAAACCGAGTTCAGTTTCATGGGCGACAGCCAGGCGCAGGTCGAAACCGTCCTGGGCGACGCCCGGCTCTCACTGGAGCGCGAGGCGCCCCAGGGATTCGATGTCTTGGCGGTCGATGCCTTCTCCGGCGACTCGGTGCCCGTCCACCTGATCACAGCGCAGGCGATGGACCTGTATCTGCGCCACCTGGACCCGGACGGCATCATCGCCTTCCATCTCACTAACCGCTTCCTGTGGCTGCCGCCGGTGGTGGCCGAGATCGCCCGCACCAAGGGGCTCAGCACCGCGTTGATCCATGATGACCCGGACGGGCGCAGCCTGCGCCGGACGGATTGGATGCTGGTGGCACGTAACCCGGCCGTGCTGGAACAGGAGGGGATCCGGGAGGCGGCGACGGCGCTGGAGCCTGTCCCCGGATTGCTGGCCTGGACGGACGACTTCAATAATCTGTTTCAGATTCTGAAGTAGCCGCAGGCCGGATGATCGCCTGGCCCGGCGTATTCCCATCGAGTCGCCGGTGCAGCGGATGCCGGGGCATCAAGCCGCCATGCTGAAAGCCCCGCTCACTGACTGTTGCCAGACGTGCCGGTAAACAACCGCCGCCGCAGCTTGTTTGTCCTCGTCCGTGAAAGGCGGCGACGGCAGATCCCGGTAGAGCTGGTCCAGGATGGTGGTTTCCACCTCGGCTTGGGTCTGCTCCTTTTCGGTCCAGCGTTCCAACGGTGCCAGCAATCTGCGTAGCGAGGCCAACAGCGCCCGGCTCGCCTGCTTGACCGTTTCGCGCTCCGCCTTGCCGAGATTGTCCTTGCGCAGCAGGTCGAAGAGGGCAAGCTCATCTTCGCTCAGGCCCTCTTCGGCGGCGCGCCGCTGCTCCTCATCAAGGCCGTCGAGCAACTCGGTCAGCTTGGCGAAGGTCTCCTCAATGGTCACCCGGTCCTTTTCGCGGTTGTAGTCGGCGATGATCTCCTGGTAGCGCTTGTAATAGTCCATCCGTTGCGGATTGCGCTTAAGCATCTCGGCGAGCTTCTGCTCGACGAGTTCGCGGATGTCCTTCAGTACCGTCGCCTTGCGCCTGACCTTCTTCGCGAACTCGGCGCGGAGTCGCTCCAGATCGATCTGGCTGAGGTCGAAGGTCAACCCTTCGGCCTGGTCCGCGCCCGGCTCCTGGGTGCGGATGGCCTGGTTCACGATGCGGTGCAATGCCTTCAACAGATCCGTGACATCCGCGGTATCGCGTCGCTCAGTGAGTTTCTTGTAAATGGCCTCGAGGTTATCGTGGCGCTCGGCATAGGTGAAGGCCGCCGGTTCCATCAATAGCGCCCTGAAGCGGGCAAAAACCTGCCGGGCCAGGATCTCAAAGCGCCGTTTGGACTCGTCGCTGGTATAGACGGCGTCTACCGCATCCGCAATCCCCTTGATGCGGGCGAACCCCTGAGCGCCGAGCAAGGACGGCATCTTGAAACCCAGACCGCGGATATGGGCCTCGGTCGCCCCGATGGCCTCCAGCAGCGCCTGCACCCGCTCCTCGATGGGGGCGACGATCGCCTCATCACCCGTGCCTTCATCACCAAGCGCATATTGGGCGAGCGCCGCGCGCAGGCTCTTGAGCATGCCGTTGTAGTCGACGATCAGCCCGAAATCCTTCCCGGGGTAGCGCCGGTTGGCGCGGGCGATGGCCTGCATCAGAGTGTGAGCCTTCATCGGCTTATCGATATAGAGCGTGAACAGGCACTCCACATCGAACCCGGTCAGCCACATGGCGCAGACGATGGCGACGCGGAAGGGATGGTCAGGATTCTTGAACGCCGTCTCGACATCTACCCGCTTGCCGTCGGCCGTCTCGAAACCCTGTTTCATCAGCGCCCGGTGCGGGATGATGTCGAAGTCCCATTTCTTGAAGTCGGCGACCTCGTTTTGCCCCTCGCTGATGATGATCCCGATAATCGTCTCGTCGAGCCATTGGGCTTGCTCCATCAGCCGATCACGTTGCGCATACAGCCGCTGCCGGAGATCCGGATCGGTCGCCGTCTTGAGGTCCGCTTGCCTGGCCTCCGCTGCGCGGCGCACGGCTGCCGCCTTGGCCTGCCAGCGCGGCAGAATCCGCTGCTGGACGCGGGCGCAGGTGATCTTGTCGATGCACACCAGCAGCGACTTGCCGGACGCCCAACGGGTCGCGCAATGCGCGACGAAGTCGTCGGCGATGTAGCGATGGTTCTCCTTGAGCAGTTGCTCCAGATCCTTCCCGGTGCCGGCCCGCGGCGTCCGCTCGTCCGCCACCCCACAACCGACGAAGGTCCGGTAGATCTGGTTGTCCAGGTCGTTACGGTCCGTCATCAGCACGAAGGTGAAATTGCCCGGCACGCGCCGACGTACCTTCTCGGTGAAGAAGGCCATCGAATACGACTTGCCACTGCCCTGGGTATGCCAAAACACACCCAGCCGGCCGAGGTCCGCATGCCGGAGTTCGAGCAGCTCGATCGGACCTTCCGGGAGGTATGAGGCCGCCTCTTCGGCGGCCTTCTGAAACTGCCGGGGTTGAAGGGGCAGCTCGATAACCCGGCTGCGCAGTCGCTCGCCAGGCGGAAACGCACGTTTCAGCGCCTCTTGCCGAATGACCGCATCGACCGCGAGATTCACCCCCAGGACCTGATGATTGCTCGCGATAATCTTGCGGACCGCACCTGGCTTGCTGGCATCGAACAGGATGAAGTTCTCCACCAGATCGAGCAGCCGCTCCTTGGCGAGCATGCCGTTCAGCAGAACCTCGGCATCCACACTGCCTTGGTCGCGCTCGTCCTGGCGTTTCCACTCGGCGAAGTGCTCCCACTCGCTGGTGATAGAGCCATAACGCGCCCGATGCCCGTTGCTGACGATCAGGAAGGCGTTGTGATGGAAGGCATGGGCGATGACATGCTCATCCAGATAGTCGCGCAGGTTCCCTTCGAAGCCGGCCCGGATGTTCTTGTAGACCGCCTTGTGCTCAAAAAAGACCAGCGGCAGACCGTTGACGAAGCAGATCAGGTCGGCGCGACGATTGTAGTTCGGTGTGCGCCGCCCCGTGATCTTCAGCTCACGCACGCACAGGAAACGGTTCTCCTTCGGCCGGCGGAAATCGATGACCCTCGCGTAGCCCTGGCGCGCCTGGCCCTTCGCGTCCCGATAGCTGACCGGCACCCCGTCGCGGATGAAGCGGTAGAACGCCTGATTGAGCTGAAGCAGCGAGCGGCTGAAGTCTTGCCAGGTCAGCTTCTCGATGGCCTGGTTGACGGCCTGCTCCGGCAGTTCCGGGTTGAGCCGGACGATCGCCGCGCGCAGATCGCGAACCAGGACGACCTCTGTCGTGTCGTTGCGCCCGAGCGTCCCGTCCGGCCCGAAGGTCTCTTGATTCCAGGCGTAGAGACTGTCCCAACCCAGCACCTCATGCAAGTAATCGGCGAAGGTCTGTTGGACCAGGCGGTCTTCACTGTTGATGTCGGTCAGCGCCATCGGACTTCTCCTAACGGACATTTCAGCGGACTCTAAAGGACACTCACCAACCTTTGTCCTTTATAAATACCCTTTATCATCAATATTTTAAGCCGTCATCGCCAGGTTCCACAGAGGGGCGATCATGACGGATTCCCCAAACCTGTCCTTTAGGTTACCCGTCGGCCAGTCGATACCGACGCCAGCGTTTCTCGCCCTCATGGATGACCTGACCCGCTTCCACCAGTCCATCCAGCGCGCGCTTAACCGTCTTAGCGGAAATCTCCTCACCGATCCGACGGTTGATCTCCGGGCTGGACGATTCGGGGTAGCGGCCCAAGTCCTCCAGGATCAACGCCTTCAACCGATGCGGTGTAATCCGAGTTAAGGTCGTTCGATCGTCGAGATGTGTCTGGCGTAACCAATCCGGCGCAACGAAGTACCGTGTCCCAGAGGTCTTTCCGGTCGTTTGTACCAGGCCCCATTCGAGGAGTCGACCCAGCCAGAGCGCCAGCGGCTCAAGGGTCTCCGTCTCAAGCACGTTGGCCAGCTCGCGCGCCGGCATGCCTTCGGTTTGCGCCAGGGCACCGAGGGTAATGCGCTCGCGCTGAGTCAACTGAAAACGCGCATCGGCTTCGGCCATCAATCGGATGACCTCCGGCTTCAGGATGCGCCGATGGATGGTCACCTTGACCCAATCCGTGCCTTCCTCGATCAGCGGCGCCGGTCGGCCCTGCGACAACAGCCGGTCGTACATGAGATCGAACCCGCTGCCCTCGCGCTCCATCAGCTTCAGGTCGTGAAAGACCCGCGCCAGACCTTCGTTGCGGCGACGGCTGGCATGCAAGATGTTGCGCGGGGTGACGCCCAAGGGCAGCCGGCCGGGGTTGACCAACTCCAGGCGGTCCGGATGCAGGTTCAGATAGATGTCACCCTGCTGGGTGTAGGGCCGATGTACCAGGGCGTTGACCAGCAGCTCGCGCACCACTTTTTCGTCGTAGGCTGGCACGCTATGGCGAAACATCCCCTCCGGAATTTCCTGGCTCTCGCGAAAATCAGAGATTTCCTGCCAGAGGGCATCGAGCAGATCCACGGGCGACAAGGTGTAGTCGTCCCAGACCCACTTGTTGATCTTCTGACCCAGCTCGTCGTACTTGATTGCCTGCACCAAGGGCGCGGTGCCCAAGGTCCGCCGCTCAGCCGTGGCGCCGAGCAGCAGGACGCCGAGCCGCGTCAGCGTTGGCCCTTGAGCAAGCCCGTAATGGGTCAGCAGCTCATCCGGCCCCTTCTCCTTTACCGAGGGCTTGACCCGATCCGATTCGCGGATTGCCCGCACGAAATCGGCGAGCCGGACAGGATCCGCCGCGGTGTGTGCGACACCGGAGTCCATCGACTCCCAGGAGCGGCCCGGCCGCTCGTTGGCCAGGCGCAGCACGTCATCACCCACGATCGGTTGACAGCTATCGCCCACTCGCAGGAAGTAACGCCCATCTGTGGTCGAGGCGACGCTCGGCGAGCGGTCGACCAGCAGCTCGATGAATTCGGCACCGTTCGCGGCCTGCTGCACGCTGGGCAACGTCTGGACGTTCACCGTCAGCTCGCCGATCCGTTTGCGCAGCCGATCGAGCAGCCCCGGTGGAATCCCTTGTCCGGCAGGCGGCTCCGTCTCGTCATCTTCGATCCCGATCAAGAGCCGACCACCCTGGCCGTTGGCGAAGCAGACGCAATCCTTCGCCAGCGCATCCCAATCGGCGGTCTTGCCGGTGATGATGCGCAGCGACTTGCGGTCGGTATGCTGGTCTTCCAGCGTCATACGGCAATCTCGCCGCTCATGAGGGGGGGGAGGAGGAGGTCGCGGGCGGTGCGGAGTTTCTTGTTCTGTAACGCCAGGTTCTCACCTTGTTGGAAAAAGGATGCGGCGTGATCGCCGAATCGCCGCATTAAATTTTCGGTCGGCAAAACGATCTGGAACGCTGAAACCATTTCTTTCGTTAATGCCTCCCGCGTTGAGCCTTTCTGAGCGTAGCTTAAGATCTGCCGTTTTCGTTCGTCACTATTGATCGCCTTGTGAACGAAAAACGGATTTGCTGCTATAGGATCGACTCGGATGATCATAACGTGCTGGTTGACCCGAGCGGGAAGTAATCGGCCTGGAGCCATGCAGCAGCGTGCTACCGAAGCTCCCGTTATATTCAATAAAATATCCTTCGACTCGACTGTAACTCCAGAAAGAGCAGTGGCATGCTCTTCACTCACAAATGCAAGACCATCCTCAGAGAAATCGTCATCATAGACGTTCATACTGCGGATAAGTGGTGTACCCTCAGCAACGTAGATTGAATCCCCACCGCGTGGTGTAAATCCGCTCCCGATCTTGGTGGCTATTTCACCAAGCATCTTGCTGCGCCACCCCTCCGGCACACCGTCGATGATGCGAGTATGCTCGTAGCCGGGGAAATGCAGTCGGACGAACCACTCACGGTAGAGCTGCCGCGCCACATCCTCCAGCAGCACCATTCGCCGGCGGTTGTTTTCGATCAGATCGTCGTAGGTGCAGAGGACCGAGGCGATTAAACCTTGCGTCACAACATCCGGAACGCGCACCTTCAATTCGTGCAAGACATTGCGATCAACACCAGGCACGGCCGCTTTGTCGCTTTGGCAATCGCGGAGCGCATGCTTTAGAAAGTAGGCAGCAAACCGAGGATGCGTCCCTTTGAAATCGACCACATAAACTCGACTTTGGCCATTTTTGCCTGAGGCCGGGCGCTGTGCACGGGTGGGCTGGACCAGGGCCGGCGGCTCCTGCGGAGGTGGCGGCAGCGGGAGACCGGCGGTATCGTCTGAAGTCGACCAAAACACCAGCCGTCAC
>NZ_CAIZIZ010000391.1 GCF_903933125.1 uncultured Lamprocystis sp.
CCCTGAGACTACTGCTTTGGATCTTTTCTTGGGAATCCCGGAAACAGAATTACGTTCTCTCCAAGTGAAGGCTTGGATTGATGTGACCCTTTCTGTTTATCAGGCGATTGAGGGTCATCCATTTCAGGGTACGCTAAATCAAGAATGCGTGCGGCTTGTTGCATTTCCCGATTCTCCTTCGGGATATCTGCATTAGCCGCAAGCTTTATGAATTTGCGAAACTCCTTTTTTGATTCTTCAGTTGAGGTTATAAATGCTAAAAGTAAACTTAGGTATCCCTGTAAGCTCGTTACGCTTGATTGCAAAACGGCTATAGCCGTAAAGCTATCGGATGTATTTGTTGGTACATTCTTTAGTTGTTCAACCCCAATCTGTTTCAATAATTCTGCAAGCTGTTCTTCTCTTGTCATGCGTATTCTCCTAGATTACAGGATTCCTCGAAGCCTAACGTGTTCTAGGTTGGCACGGGCCGGCGACATGCTTGCCCGCCACGGGCCACTAAGGTTCTAGACTGAATCCCGCCGACCGCCCAGGCACATCGCCTCACCGCAAGTGCCCTGCCGAGGCCCCCCCAGCAGCTCGGTGTTGCACATCGGCAGCCGGTCCAGACACAGCCCATCGCCCTTCGATGTGTACTTTCCGCGTCTCGCTGCTGTTTTGCAAGGGGCGTTTTGTGATCTGGATCATAGTTTCCGCAAATACCACAGATAAAACGCTAGATTCTAGGCAAACCTCCGCCGGGCGCTTGCCATCCGGATTAGACTTGGGGTAAGCGACCGGCACGGGCCGCTCGTGCGCTAGGCTGGCGCGGGCCGCTAGTGAACTAGACTGAAACGGGCCACTAGCGAACTAGACTGAATTCCGTCCAAGACCCATACGACCGCCACCTGATGTCCACCATCCCCAATCCCCGCCGCGAGGACGGCTCTCCCTCCAACTGGGACCGTTATCTGGATCTCCTGGCCCACCGCGGCGTACCGGAGAAGATGCGCCCTTGGTATGTCCGTCGCGTTGAAGCGTTCCTGAAGGCGCGGCGTCCCGTGTCTTTGTTGCAGGTGACGGCGGAGGAACTCACCGGGTACCTGCAGGAGGTCGCGGCCCAAGCGCACCTTGCCGAGTGGCAGTTCCGGCAACTGGTCGACGCCTTGCAGCTGCTGTTCGTCGATCTGGCCCACTGCCCTGCCGGCAAGACCATCGACTGGGACTGGTGGAAAACCGGGGGGCGCCCGCTCGACAGCGATCATCCGACCGTCGCGCGCTCAAGCCCGCCGGCGGCGGGTCCCGCGTTTGCCCGCGCCACCGAACGCTTCCCGCTCCTCAAGACTCTGGCCCGGACCATTCGCGCGATGCAGTATTCCATCCGCACCGAGCAGGCCTATGTGGATTGGTGTCAACGGTTCCTCGCGTTCTGTGGCGATACACCGGCCGAGCGGCTGGGGGTCGAGGACGTGCAGCGGTTCCTGTCTCACTTGGCGGTGGAGCGGTCGGTCGCGGCAAAGACGCAGAGTCTGGCCTATAACGCGGTGGCCTTTTTATTCAAGCATGTCCTGGAACGCCCGCTGGAGAATGTGCGCTTTGCACGGACCAAGCACGCGCAGCGATTGCCGGTGGTGCTGACGCAGGAGGAGGTCCGGCGGCTGTGCGAGACCATGGACGGGACCTTCGGGCTGATGGCGCGGTTAATGTACGGGACCGGGATGCGTCTGATGGAGTGCATCCGGCTGCGGGTGGGGGACCTGGACTTCGGCCATCGGTCGATCACGGTGCGCAACGGGAAGGGCGGGAAGGATCGGATCGTGCCGCTGCCGGAGCGTCTGCGCACGCCCCTGGAGTCCCACCTGGAGCAGGTCAAGGCCCTGCATGATCGCGACCTGGCGGCAGGGGCGGGCAACGTGTACATGCCGGAGGCCCTCAGCCGCAAATACCCGAGCGCGGCGCGGGAGTGGATCTGGCAGTACGTCTTCCCGAGCAGCCGCCTGGCGCAGGA
>NZ_CAIZIZ010000392.1 GCF_903933125.1 uncultured Lamprocystis sp.
CGGCCTCGGCGCCGGGGTTGGCAGCGTGGCGGTTCATGCCGATAGTATAGCTGCCGACGCGGACGACTGCTGAGATCAGCCGCCGTAGGGTGCGCAATGACTCAGGTCGGCGCTTGTTTCTATGACTATTTAGTCCAACGTTAAGCCTAAAGCGGCGCGCGCCCCTGATGAGCTTGCCAATTAGCACAACGCTTGTGGCGCGCGCTCGCTTTTGAGGCCAAGGTTAGGCATTATCTGTCTTGTTTGCTGCCTGGGCAGGGGATTCACGGGGAAACCGTGGTCTGTCCCCTATTTCCCGGCAGGCGTGATACAGCAGGGGCGTCTCCCCGCACTGGTCGCATTCCAGCGCAAAGCCACCCAAGGCGGCAGTGCGACAGTCCAGGATGTGGTGACAGACTTGCCACTCGCGGGGGCTTAATGGATGGTGTTCGGCGTAGCCGGAGAGGCACGCGGCCATGACCGCTTGCAGGGAGGTGTTAGCCATGGTCAACCCCCAATTGGGCGATCAGGTCCAACGCCCCTTCGCCGTCACTGGCACTGGGCAGCCAATGCACATAGCGCAGGGTGGTCTGGATGCTGCGGTGGCCCATCAGTCGTTGCAGGCGTTCCACCGACAAGCCGGCCGCCAATTGATGGGTGGCATACGCGTGACGCAAGCCATGAATACCGCCGACCGTGGTCACCCCGGCTGCCTGCTTGGCGTCGGTGAAGGCCCGCTGTAGGGTCGACGGGCACAGGGGCTCCCCGGTACGCCCGGCGAATAACCAGTCGGCGGGCCGATAGAGGCGCCAATAGGCGCGTAGTTCCTCCAGCAAGGTGGGTGAAAGCGGGACCAGGCGATCTTTCGCGCCCTTACCCTGAGTGATGCGCAAGAGTCGCCGCTCACCGTCGATATCCTGGACCCGCAGGGCCAGGACTTCGCTCAGGCGCAGCCCGCAGCCATAGCAAACCGTCAGCATGGTACGCAAACGGGGATCGTCGCAGGCCGCAAGGATGGCCGCGACCGCGCCGCGGGTGAGCAACTCGGGGATGCGCTGCGGGCGTTTGGGTAGGGTCACCTCCAGCTCGACCGTTGGCCAGCCAAGCACCTTCAGATAGAAGAAGCGAATGCCGTTGTACATGAGTCGCACGCTGGCCGGCGCCAAGCGGCGCTGCACCACCAGGTGTTCAAAGTAACGCGTGAGATCGGCGTGGGCGAGGCGGTCCGGGGAGCGGCGGGTGAACTTCGCCAAGTCTCGGACCGCAGCCAGGTAGCTTTCGTGGGTGCGCGGCGAGAAACCATGCATCTGCATGGCGGTGATCATCTGCTCACGTAAGGGAGTCATCGTCCGGTTCTCTGTTAACGACCCGGAGCGGGCCGTTAAAAGTGTGGACGATGGGCGACGGGTCGGGGCTGGAGGTCAACCACGCGCCGGCGGGGTTTATCCGCGCGTCATTCGCGATTCAATGGCGCTATGGGATGGGCGCGGTAGGCCCCGCGGAGCGGATTAGTCCAACGTGTTCTAGGTTGGCACGGGCCGGCGACATGCTAGCCCGCCACGGGCCACTCGGGTTCTAGACTGAATCCCGCCGACCGCCCAGGCACATCGCCTCACCGCAAGTGCCCCACCCGCGCCCTGCCGAGGTCCCCCCCAGCCGCTTGGTGTTGCACATCGGCTGCCGGTCCAGGCCCAGCCCATTGCCCTTCGAGGTGTACTTTCCGCGTCTCGCTGCTGTTTTTCAAGGGGGAGTTTTTGATCTGGATCATAGTTTCCGCAAATACCGGATACAAAATGCTAGATTCCTGGCAAACCTCCGCCGGGCGCTTGCCATCCGACCCTGCATCCAGACTAGACTTGGGGTACGCGACCGGCACGGGCCGCTCGTGAGCTAGGCTGGCGCGGGCCGCTCGTGAACTAGACTGGAACGGGCCACTACCGAACTAGACTGAATTCCGTCCAAGACCGACACGACCGCCACATGATGTCCACCATCCCCAACCCCCGCCGCGAGGACGGTTCCCCCTCCAACTGGGACCGTTATCTGGATCTCCTGGCCCACCGCGGCGTACCGGAGCGGATGCGCCCTTGGTATGTCCGTCGCGTTGAAGCGTTCCTGAAGGCGCGGCGTTCCGTGTCACTGTTGCACGTGACGGCGGAGGAACTCACCGGGTACCTGCAGGAGGTCGCGGCCCAAGCGCAACTTGCCGATTGGCAGTTCCGGCAACTGGTCGACGCCTTGCAGTTGCTGTTCGTCGATCTGGCCCACTGCCCTGCCGGCAAGACCATCGACTGGGACTGGTGGAAAACCGGGGGGCGCCCACTCGACAGCGATCATCCGACCGTCGCGCGCTGGAGTCCCACCCGGAGCGGGTCAAGGCCCTGCATGATCGCGACCTGGCGGCAGGGGCGGGCAACGTGTACATGCCGGAGGCCCTCAGCCGCAAATACCCGAGCGCGGCGCGGGAGTGGATCTGGCAGTACGTCTTCCCGAGCAGCCGCCTGGCGCAGGA
>NZ_CAIZIZ010000393.1 GCF_903933125.1 uncultured Lamprocystis sp.
CCTGACATCTGTGCGTACTCAGGCCATCCTGGCCTGACATCTGTGCGTACTCAGGCCATCCTGGCCTGACATCTGTGCGTACTCAGGCCATCCTGGCCTGACATCTGTGCGTACTCAGGCCATCCTGGCCTGACATCTTGACCTGACATGGTCAGGGCTGGAAGCCCTGACTACGCAAACCATCAGGGCTGGAAGCCCTGACTACGCAAACCATCAGGGCTGGAAGCCCTGACTACGCAAGACATTAGGGCTGGAAGCCCTGACTACGCAATACGCAAGCTGGCCGGGATGACCATCAAGGCCCAGCGTCTAAGCCCCGACCGTGGTCACCATCTTCGCAATGACCTCGCCGCCGGGGCTCAGCACGACCACCACGGCCGCCGCGCCCTCCTGCTCGTCATCGGCAACCGCCAGGTTGGCCTTTCCGCCGTCCAGGCTTTTCACGCCGGCCACCAGCGAGGTGGATGCCAGCGCCGCCTTGGTGCGGATATCGACCCGGAGGCCTTCGGCCGCGGTCTCCACCTCCACCAGACAGCGCAGGCCCTTCCAGGTCACGGCGCGAATGCCGGCCTTCACCGCCGCCGCGGTGCCCTCGACCTCCAGGAACAGCACCGGCACCAGGCACTCCTGAAGGCTCAAGCCCCCATGGGCATACTCGACCCCGGCGATGAAACAGGATGCGCCGGGCGCATAGGCCACCTGCACAGCGTCGCACCAACTCCAGCCGAAGGTGAGCGGCGTACCGTGCGCATTGTCCTTGAGGACGGCGCAGCGCCCCCACTTCGTCTCGGTCTGATGCACGGCCAGTTCGGACTTGGGAAGACCGCCGGGCATCAGGAGCCAGCCGTGATCGGTCACGATGCGCAAGCGCTTCCACCCCGCCTGCTGGAGCTCGAAAATGCGCTCCAGTACCTGGGCCAGTTGAGCGTCGAGGTCACGGGCAAGCCGCACCCCATGGGCATGGCCGTAGTGATCGAGATCGCCCGCCTCGGTCCAGGCCCGGCCCGACGAGTCGCCGGTCTCGTGCGTATCCAGGGCTTGGATGCCATTATCGGCCAGTAGCTTGCGAAAGTTATGCCCGGACAGCGGCTTGCCGTCAACGGCGACCCGCGGCTCGAACTCCTGGTCGGTCTGGTCGCCGGACACCAGATGCGCGACCGGAGAGCACCAGGCTTTGCCGGACGCCGTTACCGACGGCAGACTGGTCCAGCGCGCCTGCAGGTCCACCTTGCCGATGGCGCCCAGACGCTCCTTGAGCGCGACCGCCACGTCGTAACGCAGACCGTCCACGAAGACAGTGCAGACCCCATCCGGTGCCTGCTCGGGGCCTGGCGCTGCGTCCAATGCCACGCCGCCGGCGCCGAACCCGCCTGACGCCATCAGGGCATCTTGCAGCCGCTTGGCAGACTCCTCGACCCACGGCAGATAGAGGGCGCGCAGCGCCGCAGAGACTGCATCCAGATCCGCCTTGGTCTGGACGGCCCCCAACACCCGGAGCGCCGCGGCATCCACCGGCCACCCGCTGTCCTGGTAGCTTCGGGCCAACTGATCGGGCACCGAACCGGTCGGCAGTTGCGCGCTGCGCGAGGCCACCTCGGCCAGGTGAGCCAGGGCCACCCCGAGCGGCGACAGGCCCATGCGCGTCCACAGCCAGTCGCGACGCACCCCGTGGCCCTGCTCGGCCGCCAGAATGGCCGCGCGCGCCTGGTCAGCGGTCATGGCGCCACAGGCCGCCAGCGCGTAGCGCAGGGCCGCCTCCCTCTGCTCGTTCACCTGGGGATAGCCGGCCAGAGACGAGGGGGCGTCGAACAAATCCTGCTGTTTCGGCGGCGCAACCTTCAGAAGCAGTCCGTAGACCTTGGGGAAGCTTGCGAACGAATCGCGGTAGAGCTCCGCCACGGCCGACCATTTGCCTTCCCCCTTGGCCAGCCGTTCGGCGGCGGCCAAGGGGCCATCGCTCACCGGATGAAAGCCGAAGTCTGCCTTGCACCGCTTCAGGAACAGGTCCCAGCGGGCGCTTCCCCACTGCGCCTGTGCCGCATCGGGATCGTCCATCCACACCAGCAGGTCCCGCGTGGGGTTCGGCGCCAGCAGACTGTGCAGCCATTCGGCGTTGATCTGGCGGCCTTTCAGGTCTTCCACCGACCGGTCGAGCAGCACACCGGCCGCCAGGGCCTGGCCGAGCGCCTCCTGCGTGGCCTTGTCCTGCGCCACGTCCAAGCCCAAGCCGCCGTTCCTGGAGGTCAGGAAAGCATTGATCGTCCAGTCCTTGCCATTGAGTTGACTCCAGAACACACCGCGATACTGCAACTCCGCCAGCGGCTGGAGGTCGCGCGGACAGCTTTCGATGGCGCGCAGATCCGCACGACTCACGCCGGGCAAGTAAATGATGCAAGTGCCCTCGCCGGCGGCCAGGTCCGGCACCAGCCCGGCGGCGGCACACTTGAGCCAGATCGCGGGTCCTCGGCCTCCTTCGGGTTGGTAGTCACCCAGGCTCAAGAGGCCGGGAAGCGCTTGCCGCAACCGCAGCAGTGCCGAACTCCATTGCCGGTCGGCATCGGTCCACAGGATAGCGGCCGGTGTTGCCTGGACTGACGCATTGACCTTCGCCGCCGTCGCCAGACTTTGCAACAGCGCATCAAGCAGCGTGTTCATCGCGTGGTGCCCTGTTTGCGCATACGAGCGGCTCGCCGCTGACAGGAATCGGTTGTATCCCAGCAATTCCCGGCGAGCGTCTATTCAGTGTCGCTGATCAGTGCCGATCGTGAGGTATCATTCTCTGGCGCACAGCCCTGAAGCATAACCCTGCCGCCGACCGACATCGGGCATCGTCGGCGCCGGTCGGCGCTGGCGTTGGCCATTGCGGCATGGGTTTGACCTCACCAGGGAGGCAACGGGACGCCCG
>NZ_CAIZIZ010000394.1 GCF_903933125.1 uncultured Lamprocystis sp.
CTGGTGCGCCGCACCAGTTGGGCGGCGGCGAATTTCGTCAACTCAACCGCAGACCCGGACGCCCTCGTTATTTCCCGCCAGGATTGGCAACGCGTGCTGAATCAACTGGCCTCGACTCCCTGAAATGGCCAAAGTCGAGAGAATTATCACTTGCTCGCTGGGCAGAAAGCCAATCTATACAAGTGCTTCTTACCGCAGGCGTGGATGCTGGCGAATGCGCAGGGCGTGGCGGGATTTCTGCACCCCGAGGGGATCTATGATGATCCCAATGGCGGAGCGTTTCGGGTGGCGGTCTATCCGAGGCTGAGGAAGCATTTTCAGTTTCAGAATCAGCGGATGCTGTTTCCCATTGGCCATAGGGTGAAATACAGCATCAATATCTATCGGAGTCAGCCTGGCGCTGATCCGCACTTTGACAGCATCTCCAATCTCTTTACCGCGCGCACCATTGATGCCAGTTATCAACACGACGGTCAAGGGGCTGTCGGCGGCATCAAAGATGACGACGGTAAAGACTGGAACGAAACGGGTCATGCGAGCCGCATTGTGCATGTCGACAAAAATCGCTTGACTTTGTTCGCGAAGCTCTACGATGAAGACGGAACTCCGGCCTTAGCCGCTCGATTGCCGACGCTGCACACCCAGAAATTAGTCAGTGTGCTGGAGAAATTTACTGCCCAGCCACGCCGTTTTGGCGATCTCAAGGCTAACTATTATTCCACGCAGCATTGGAATGAAGTCATTAGTCAACAAGACGGCACCATCCGCCGCGAAACCGGCTTTCCAGCCGATGTTGACCAATGGGTGCTGTCCGGCCCGCATTTCTTCGTCGGCACGCCCTTCTACAAAACGCCGCGTGCCGTCTGTACCGAGAAAGGTCATTACGACTGCCTTGACCTCACCGCACTGCCCGATGCCTATCTGCCGCGCACCAACTATGTGCCCGACTGCTCGCCGGCGGAGTATGCCGAGCGCACGCCGAGGGTGCCGTGGGTGGATGACGGGGAAAGCGAATCGAAGAGAGTGACGCAATATTATCGTTTAACTTCAAGAACAATGATCGGCTCGTCATCTGAGCGAACATTGCAGAGTGCAATTATTCAGAAGCAAGTTGCTCATATTGACCTTGGTTTCTCTGTTTTGCCCAGAGACACTGCGCTACTTATCGAAATGGCTGCTTCCTATTCCTCTATAGTTTTCGATTTCTTTGTCAAAAGTACCGGCAAAGGGCATTTCCGGAATGACATAGCTTCGCTGTTGCCACTGTTGACTTTCAAGAAAACAGTTGCTGCTGTGCGCTCTAGGATTCTTGCGATGAACTCGATTACATCTGGTTACGCTGACCTCTGGCAAACCAGCTATCAACCCGACTTCCACCAACAACGCTGGTCCAACGACTCACCCCTGCTCGACCCCGATTTCTTCACCAACCTCACCCCCAACTGGCAACGCAACTGCGCCCTGCGCACCGACTACGCCCGCCGTCAGGCCCTGCTTGAAATCGACGTGCTCGTCTCCCAGGCCCTGGGCCTGACCCTGGACGAACTACTGACCATCTACCGAGTCCAGTTCCCGGTGATGCGCCAATACGAGGCCGACACCTGGTACGACCAGACCGGTCGCATCGTCTTCACCCCGAGCAAGGGCCTGATCGGCGTCGGCCTGCCCCGCAAGGCGCAGAAAAAGGACCTCAGAGCCGGTATCTCCTACGGCATCCAGACGCCCAATCGACAGGAGCAGGGCATCGCCCTGGGCTGGGAGGACGTGCGCGACCTGCCCGCCGGCTGCACTGTCAGCAAGGCCTTCCCCGACGACACCCTGCCCGGCGGCCCGGTGCAGCGCACCATCGACTACCAGGCGCCCTTCGTCCGCCCCGACCGTGAGGCCGACTACCGGGTCGCCTGGGCCTTCTTCCAACGGAATCAAAGCGAGAGCGACCCGGCATGAAGTCCCGCGTCTACATCGAGACCTCGGTGATCAGCTATCTGGCCGCGCGACCGAGCCGGGATCTGATCGTCGCCGCGCATCAACAGATCAGTCATGACTGGTGGTCGGTGCGTCATGAGTGGGAATTGTCGATCTCGGCCCTGGTCATATCGGAGGCCAGGGCGGGAGACACCGCCGCCGCCGGGCGCCGTCTGGAACTACTGGACGGATTGCCAGCCCTGCACCTGACCAACGAGGCGCTCGAACTGGCCCAACGACTGCTCGCGGGCGCGGCCCTCCCGGAGAAGGCCAAGGAAGACGCCCTGCACATTGCGGTCGCCGCCGTGCATGGCACGGACTACCTGTTGACCTGGAACTGCAAGCATATCGCCAATGCCAGCAAGCGCCCCCTGATCGAAACGATCTGCGAGGCTGCGGGCTACCGGCCGCCCATCATCTGCACCCCCGAAGAACTGCTTGGAGAGCACCATGTGGACTGATCCCATCGTTGAAGAACTGCATCGCGTGCGCGAGGCGCATGCCGCTCGTTTCCACAACGACATGCAAGCGATTGCCGCGGACCTGCTGAGAACCGAGCGGGAGTGGCCGGGGCCGAAGATCGATCCACGACCACACCCACCAGGCATCCGACCGAGCGCTGAACAAGCCAATCCGCAACACGGCGACGACCGGCTCGCGCGAAAGGGTCCATAACCAGGAGCGCATCACCATGATCACGATGACCCTGCAACTCGATGACACTAAGGCTGATGCCTTCCGCGAGAAGGCTCGCTGCATCGGACGCGAACCAGAGCAACTACTGGCGGAATTCATCGATGACCTCCTCAATCAGCCGAACACCAATTTCGAAGAGGCCGTCAATCGCGTCTTGGCGAAGAACCGGGAGCTGTACCGAAGGCTCGCGTGATGCGCTACCTTTCGCTCGCCGAAGTGCTCGAACTGCACCGCCGACTGCTTGCCACTTCCGGTGGCGCCCAAGGGGTCCGTGACCTTGGTGCCGTGGAGTCGGCTGTCAGTGGGCCTCATGCCGCCTTCGCCGGTGAGGAGTTGTACCTCGATCTCGTCGCCAAGGCTGCGGCCTTGTGTTACTCGCTGGTGCGCAATCAGCGCTTGAACAGTTTTGAACGAGACGAGGATCAGGCTCTTTGTGAGTTGCGAGACGCGAATTTCGTCCCATGATGACGACGCTGCGTCTCTTTGCACTGAATCGCTTGAGTCTCGAAGCGAGCACGGCCTGGTATCTGAATGACTTGGGCGAGCTGCGGGGCAAGCAGGAGCTTTATACCCAGCAGTCTCCGCAACGCCTCAAAGCACTGCGTGAGTCGGCGATCATCGAGAGTGCACTGTCCTCGAACCGAATCGAAGGGGTGACCATCGACCCGGAGCGCGTGCGGGACATCCTGGTGGCGCCACGCCCGCTCTTCCGCGACCGGGATGAAGAGGAGGTTCGAGGCTACCGCGACGCCCTGACCCTGATTCACAGGAATGCCGCCGAGCTGCCGATCGGCCACGAGACGATTTGCCGCCTGCACGCCCTGACACGCGGCCAGATTTGGGACGCCGGACAGTACAAGTCGAAAGACGGCGACATCATCGAGCGCTATCCGAACGGGTCGGAGCGGGTGCGCTTCCGCACCGTGTCGGCGGCGGAAACCCAGGCGGCCATGGAGACGCTGATCCGTGACTGGAGCCTGTGCCTTGAGGAGCGGTGGGTGCCGCCGCTCCTCGCCCTGGCGGCCTTCAATCTGGATTTCCTGTGCATTCACCCGTTCCGCGACGGCAACGGGCGGGTGTCCCGCCTGCTGTGGCTGTTGCAGAGCGCTCAGCTTGGCTACGAGGTCGGGCGCTACATCAGCCTGGAGCGCCTGGTGGAGCAGAACAAGGAGCGGTACTACGAGACCTTGGAGCAAAGCTCGCGAGACTGGCATGAGGGCGAGCACAATCCTTGGCCGTACATCCACTACGTCCTCTCGATTATGAAGGAGGCCTACCGCGACTTCGTCGACCGGGTCGGCGAGATCAAGGCCCCACGCGGCGAAAAACGCGAGACGGTGCTCAAAGGGATCGATCAGCTTCTCGCCAGGCCGAGAGGCACTTTCAAGATCAGTGAGCTGGAGCAGGTGTGCCCGGGCGTCAGCCGTGACATGATCCGTCACGTCCTGCGTGAGCAGCAGTCACAGGGCGTGATCAGTTGCTCGGGGCGCGGCGCCGGCGCGGCCTGGTCGAGGGAAGACGGCGGCAATCAGGGTAATGAATGACCCTCAAATGAGGGTAATGAACGGGGTAATAACCCAGGGAGGATTGGGCAGATGCTGCCATCGCTGGTCGTCGATGAGGTCCGCCACGGCGTCGCTGAGACCCTGCGCACCCAGTTTGAACCCTCCACCGAGCTGTTCCGGGACGCGGTCCGCCGCCTGATCGAGGACCCGAGCTGGATCAAGGGTCCCTATGTGCAGTTGGGCATGCCCTTTGTCTCGGGCGCCAAGGGCCCGGGCTTCTTTGCCGGGTTCGAGACCGAGCACCCGGCCTTCCTGCACCAGGAACAGGCCTGGCAGCGCTGCGGCGTGGAACGCAGGTCTACCCTGGTGGCTACCGGCACCGGCTCGGGCAAGACCGAATGCTTCCTCTACCCGATCCTGGAGCAGGCGGCGCGGGCACGGCAGGAGGGCGCGCGGGGCATCAAGGCCATCATCATCTATCCGATGAATGCCCTGGCCGACGACCAGGCCAAGCGCATCGCCGAACTGGTGTACGCGACACCCGCCTTCGCCGGCATTCGCGCCGGGCTGTTCGTGGGCTCGGGCAAGACCAAGTACAAACCCGGCAAGGCGGGCAAGGACCCCGAGCAGGACGCTGTGGCCATGGGTTCCGGACACCTCATCACCGACAAGGATGTGCTGCGGGACAACCCGCCGGACATCCTGCTCACCAACTACAAAATGCTGGATTTCCTGCTGATTCGCCCCCGGGATCAGCCTCTGTGGCGCTTCAACGGGCCGGACACCCTGCGCTACCTGGTGGTGGACGAGCTGCACACCTTCGACGGCGCCCAGGGCACGGATCTCGCGATGCTGATCCGCCGCCTGCGTCATCGCCTGCGCTGCGAGGGGCCGCGCCTGATCTGTATCGGCACCTCGGCGACCTTGGGCGACGCCAGTGAGACTGGCCCGCTGCGGGACTATGCGGGCCAGGTCTTCGCCACGGTGTTCGATGAGGAGTCGGTAATCATCGAGCGTCGACAGGGCTTCGATGCCTTTATCGGCGACCGGGTGGTCGAGCATCTGATTGCCGACGACGAGACCGTGCTGAGAGCCATCGGCCCGCGGTCGTTCGACCGGCCCCAGGAGGCGGTCGCGCAGGTGCTGCCGGCCTTCTTCACCGACCCCCGGATCCTGGCGGAGCTTCAGGCCGGGCTCGACACGCCCTTGGGCCGGGTCCAACTCGGCGAGGAACTCAAGAAGCACCTGCTGTTTCAGTCCCTGCTGCGCACGGCTACCCAGGCTCCGGTGACGGTGGACACGATCAGGGACAAAATCCAGCGCACCCTGAGCACCCGGCTGGTGCCCGAGGCCGGGGCGCTGATCACGGCCCTGTTGACCCTGGTGGCCTGGGCGCGGGCGCCCCATGCCGGGCAGCAGGTCGGGGCACAGACGCCGGTCACCAAGCTGAGTCACCTGGTAACCCTGCGCGTTCAGCTCTGGCTGCAGGAGCTGCGCCGCGTGCTGGCCACCGTCAGCCGCGACCCCGCCGACATCGATCTCCGGTCCGAGGCCGCGGTGCTGAGCCGGCGCGAGCGGCTGCGGCTGCCGGTGGTTCAGTGCCGCCATTGCCATACCACCGGCTGGCTGACCCTGAAGTCGCCCCAGGACAGCCGGGTGGTCAACAGTCCGGACAAGATCTACGCGAGCTTCTTCGCGCGCTATCCGGATACCTTCATCCTCCGTATCTATCCCCGACTTGCCGCGGACGGCGCCAGCCCGCGTGCGATGACCCCCTTGTTGAGCCGCACGCTCTGTGGCCAATGTGGTCACCTTGGAAATGACCAGGGCACCCAGTGCCCGCATTGCCAAAGCGACGACGTGTTGCCGGTGCACCTGGCCTGCGGGACGCGCATGATGCGGCTACGGGAGGATCGCGAGAGCGACCGCGGTGGGGCTGGTCGCAAGGCAAAGGAGGTCGCGGTCCATGACGATTGCTGCCCGGTATGCGGCGCGCGCGGCGGCCAGCTCATCATCGGCGCCCAGACCACCAGCCTCGCGGCCCACGCCGTGGAGCGCCTCTGGTCGGCGCCGCTCAACGACCACAAGAAGCTGATCCTGTTCTCCGATTCGGTTCAGGACGCCGCCCATCGCGCCGGGTACATCGAGTCCAAGACCGAGGGCTACCTGGTACGCGCGGGCCTCGCCAAGGCCATGGCGACTCTGCCCGCGGTCCTGCCGTGGGATCAGGCCCTGGACGCCCTCGGCCGCTGCTATCTGGACCCGGCCAGCCCCTTGACCTTGTCCCCGCGGGACTTCGTCGCGCGCTTCATCCCGCCGAGCATGGAGTGGCTGCGCGACTGGCGGGAACTTACCGCCAGCGGCACCCTGGCACCGAGCTCGCGGCTGCCGGAGATGCTAAGCCTGCGCATGCAGTGGCGCGCCATTGAGGAACTGGCCCACCGTTCGGACCGGGGTCGGACCCTGAGCAAGGTCGGCATCGCCGTGCTGTTCCCGGATCTGGCCGAGCTGTCGGCGATGTCGCGGGCGATGACCCCCGAGTTGCGCCAGGCCGGGGGTGGGCTGGAGGCGTTGACCGAGGAGCAGGTGCTGTTCTGGGCCACGGGTACGGTGCTGATGCTGATTCAGGCCGGGGCCATCTTCCACCTGGGGCTGGAGCAGGTCGCGGAGACGGGTGATTTCGACCGGTTCCAGTTCACCAAGCCGCGCAGCCACTGGATACCCCATCGTGGCCGATTCGACGCACCGCGCTTCATCACTCGGGACGCGGGCCGCCACGGCTTTCTGCACCTGGAGGAGCGCGACGGCAATCCGCTGCTGCGCTGGGCGCAACTCGCCCTGGGGCTCTCGCTGTACTCGCCCGGCATCGTCACCCTGGCCTACGAGGAACTGCTGACGGCCCTGGAGCAGGCCGGCTTGGGGCGGTTCGTGCTGCTGGAGGACAAGGGCACTCGGGCGCGCGTGTTTGGCTTGCTCCCGAACCGGCTGGGCCTGTACCGGAAACTGCGTCGGCTGGTCACCCCCTCCGGCGCCCAGGCGCTCTGGGTACCGGACGAGGCCGCCGCGGCACTGCGCGGCCTGCCGGCCTGGAACAGCCCCGGCGAGACCCTGCGGCCCGAGCCCGCGGACGGGGCCAACTGGTGGCGCGCCCGTCTGCAAGGCGGCGATGTCACCCGCGTCATCGCCCACGAGCACACCGGACTGCTGGAGAGGGACGAGCGGGTCGCGCTGCAGAACCGCTTCATGGCCCCCGACGAGGCGTGGCAACCCTGGTACGAGAACCTGCTCTCCGCCACGCCGACCTTGGAGATGGGTATCAACATCGGCTCCCTGTCCAGCGTGATGCTGGGGGGCGTACCGCCGAACCAAGCCAATTTCATCCAGCGCATCGGTCGCGCCGGCCGCCGGGATGGCAACGCGGCGGTGTTCGCCATCGCCGATGCCTCCCTGGACGGGCACGATCAGTACTACTTCGCCAACCCTCTGGAGATGCTGCACGGCGGCGTGGAGGCGCCCGCCATCTATCTGAACGCAGCGGAGGTGCTGCGCCGTCAGATCTACGCCTTCTTCTTCGATCATTGGGTCGCCGAGGAGCCCCCAAGCCTGCCGGATCAATTGGGCGAGGCGCTCGACCAGGTGGCGAAGATGGACGGCGACACCGCGCGCTTTCCGTTCAACTACCTGGATTTCGTCAACCGCAACGAGCCAACGTTGTTCGAGGCCTTTTGCCGGATGCTGGGCGATGCGCTGCGGCCGGAGACCCTGGCGAAGCTTGAGGAATTCATCACCGGGACGGAACAGCACAAGAACCTGCGCGCCCGCTTCCTGGGCTTTTTCGAGGAGATGCATGCCGAGCGCGAGTCCTGGAAGGCACGCCGCAAGGCCATCAATGCCGAGCTTGGCCGGCTCAGAAAGCGCCCGGAGGACGAGCAGACCCTGGCCGAGCTCGACCTGCTGGAAAAGGAACGGGCCGGACTGGGGCAGCGCATCCAGCAATTGAACAACGAGTACCTGCTGGAGGCCATGACCAACGCCGGGCTGCTGCCCAACTATGCCTTCCCCGAAGAAGGGGTCTCGCTGACCACCATCATCCATGGCACCAAGTCCGGCGGCGAAGAGTATGTGGTGCCGGTGCACCGCTACAGCCGGCCCGCCCACGCGGCCCTGGCGGAGTTTGCCCCGCGCAATACCTTCTTCGCCCATAAGAGCAAGGTTGAGATCGATCAGATCGACATGAGCGTGGAGCCGTCGGCCGAGCACCGCTTCTGCGCCGGCTGCCACTTTCTGACCCCGCTCACCGAGCCCGAGGCCAAGTCGGATACCTGCCCCCACTGCGGCGACAGCCATTGGGCGGACGGCAGCCAGGTGCGGCCCGTGCTGCGACTGAGAAGGGCCGTCGCCAACATCAGACGCGCGGACAAGACCCGGATCACCGAGACGGACGAGGCTCGCAACCCTCGGTTCTACGCCCGCCGATTGTTGATGAACTTCGCGACCGAGGACGTGCGCAGCGCCTGGACGCTGGAGTCCGCCCAGGCCATCTACGGGTTCGAGTTCATCGTCAAGGCCACCTTTCACGACCTCAATCTCGGCCAGCCGTCGCCACTTGATACCGCTGAGCACGCGACGCTGATTGCCGGCGACGACAGCCCCAAGACCGGATTCTCCCTGTGCCGAAGCTGTGGCATGGTGCAGCCCGGCGGTCGCACCAACCGAGACGAGGCGCGCAGGCAGGTGCACACCCCGGACTGCCCGGACCGCCATGCGACGGGGAGCGAGCACCTGCTGGACCGGCTCTTCCTGTACCGTCGGTTCGAGTCCGAGTGCCTGCGCATCATGGTGCCGAAGGGGTTCGGCTCCGGTGAGCGCACCACGTATTCCTTCATGTCGGCGCTGCAGCTCGGCCTGCGCAAGCGCTTCGGCGGCAAAGTCGACCACCTGCGCTTCGAGACCATGTCGGAGGCAGGCACGGAGGAAGGCTCCGGGAAGACGTACATTCTGATCTATGACTCGGTGCCCGGCGGCACCGGCTATCTTCAGCAACTGCTGGCCGGCGACGCGGATACCTTGACCGAGGTCCTGTCCGCGGCCCATCGGGTGATTCGGGACTGCGGTTGCCAGGACAGGCCCGACCACGATGGGTGTTATCTCTGCGTGTTTCATTACCGCCAGGGACGAAGCCGTAAGCACATCTCGCGCGTCGCCGCGCTGGAGATGCTCGACGCGCTGGTCGCGGACAGCTTCCAACGCAAGCGGGTGAAGTACCTGTCCGAGATCTACATCAATCCGGACTTCCGCTCGGAGCTGGAGCGGCGCTTTCTGCCGGCCCTGAAGGCCTTGGGTGGACAGAGTGATTCAGACAGTTCCCGGTTTCCTCCGGTGCAGGTCACCCAGGACATCAAGGCGGGCAAGACCGCCTATCTGCTAACGGTCGGCCCCAACAAATACTGGGTGGACAGGGAGGTGCCCATCGAGGACCCGGGCTCGGGCCAGATGCTCTGTCAGCCCGACTTTGTCATCTCGGCGACCAAGTCCGCCAGCCCCATGCGCCCGATTGCGGTGTTCGTGGATGGCTGGAAATACCACCAGAAGTCGATGGCGGACGATGCCCGTAAGCGCGCCACCCTGATGCTGCGTGGCGAGTACCGGGTGTGGTCCGTGACCTTCGAGGACATCGAGGCGGCACGCAAGCGCATCGGTGGTACCGACCTGGACAGCCCGTTGAGCGTGCTCATGACCGCATCCGGCCAGCAGCTACCGGCGGATCGCCTCCCATCGATTCCCTCGACCGACCTGACCTCGAATGCGATGGCGCTCTTGTTGCGGCTGCTCGGTCAGCCCGTCGCGATCGACCAGGATCCACTCCATCGCCTGCAAGCGACGGGGCGGCAACTGCTGATGCGTAGCGTGTTGCGGCCCAATGATGTGACAGAGGTGATCAAGACGCGCAGTGCAACGGTCCTGAGCGCATTGCCGGAATGGCTTAGACGCGATACCCAGACGGTGCACCTCCACAGTCCCGACCAAGGGTCGGTGCAATGGGTCGGCAAGGCGGAGCCGAAATTTCTCGCCGGGACAAGCACGTCGGAATTCCCGGTTGCGGGGGCCTTGATCGTGGACGACCTTACGATTGGCGTAGACCCCAAGCCCGGTCGCGGCCACTGGCGGCAGTGGTTGCGCCTGGCGAATCTCCTGCAGGCCATGCCGGGCGTTGCCTTGTTGACTCGATCCATGCTCACCGCGGGCAAGACCCTGGTGGTATTCCCGCCGCAGGTGGAGATACCGATGGCGACCAACCCAGGTTGGAACCAGATTCTCGACGAGGCGGAGTTCCTCGAACGCCTCACGCAGGGCTTTGTGTTTCTGGGAAACTGTGGTGTGCCCGCACCCGACGAAATCGGCGCGGAGCACGAGGAGGGCAACGACTACCGGGCGGCGGAGGCCCGGTGGGAGCAGGACCGTCTCGTCTTTCTGACGTCCGCGCAGATGGACTGCGCGGAGAGCTGGAGCCGTGCCGGATACGCCATCATCGGAGAAGCTGAGAACTGGTGGCTCGCCATTGAGGCGGCCCTCAACGGACAGACACCATGAAAGAAGACGTCAAGATCATCGTCAGCAACGACGTCATCAAGCGCATGACGGCCTTGCCGCCGGGGGTGCAGACCAAGGGTCTGGAGTTCATGCTCAAGTTTCAAACCGATCCGCAGAGCCCTGGTATCAACTACGAGACCCTCCAGGGTGCCAAGGACAAGAACTTCCGTTCGGTCCGCATCGGTGATGACTACCGGGGCATCGTTTTCCGGGCGCCACAGGACAATGTCTTCGTTTGGCTGCACATCGACAAGCACGATGACGCCTATGCGTGGGCGATCAAGCGAAAGATGAGCGTCAATCCGGTCAACGGTGCGCTCACCCTGACGAATGTCCGCTTCGTCGAGGAAACCGTTCAACGCGAGGCGGCCCCTGTGTCGTCGCAGCCCGTGCCCGTCTTTTCCGGGTTGTCGGACCGTGATCTGATGGCGCTCGGCGTAGCTCAAGAGATGGTCCCGGCGGTAAGGACCATTCGCTCAGAGGGCGACTTGGATGCCATGCGCGATGAGTTGCCGGTCGAAGCCTACGAGGGACTCTTCCTGGTGCTGGCGGGCGACCCGGTCTCGACCATCCTGGCGTCGCGCGAGACACGGGTCGATCGCGAGATCGACACGCAAGACTTCGCCAGCGCCGCCGACCGTGACGAAAGCCGCTCCCGGTTTTTTGTGGTGGAGGGCGAAAACGACCTTCAGGAGATCCTCTCCGCTCCACTGGAGCAGTGGCGGGTCTTCCTGCACCCCACCCAGAGGCGTCTGGCGATGAGCAATCTGAACGGCCCGAGCCGGATCCTGGGCGGCGCTGGCACGGGCAAGACAGTGCTTGCCATGCACCGGGCCAAACACCTGGCCAGCACGCTTGTGGACACGGATAAGAAGTTACTGTTCACCACCTTCACGACGAATTTGGCGCTGGATATTGAGGATGGGCTGAAATCGATTTGTTCCCCGGAGCAAATGACGCATATCGATATCATCAATCTGGACGCCCTGGTGTACCGCTTTCTCAAGGCGCGCCGCTATGAGCATGAAATCGCCTTCGACTACGAGGCCAAGTGTGAGCCAGTCTGGGAAGCGGCGATGGTCGATTTCGACCCGTCGCTGGGCGTCTCACGGGAGTTCGTTCGCGAGGAGTTTGAGCAGGTCGTGCTGGCTCAAGGACTGGCGTCCCGCGACGAGTACCGCGAGGCGCCACGCCGCGGCCGAGGCGTCGTGCTCTCACGCAAGAAACGCGATGCCCTGTGGGAACTCTTTGAGAATTATCGGCTGCAATTAAGCGCCAAGGGCCTGAAGGAGCCGGATGACGCCTATCGGGACGCGAGCGCCATTCTGGCCACCGCAGCGCGTCCGCCCTATGCCCATGCCGTTGTGGACGAAACCCAGGACTTCGGTCCGCAGGCGTTGAGGCTGATACGTGCCCTGGTACCCCCAGAACCCAACGATCTGATGTTTGTCGGTGATGGACACCAACGCATCTATGCCAAGAACAAGGCCAGCATGAGCAGTTGCGGCATCGATATCCGCGGTCGCGCGAAGAAGTTGTATCTCAACTACCGCACCACGGAAGAGATCCGCCGGGAGGCGGTCTTGCTGCTGGAGGAGGTCGAGGTCGATGACCTGGATGGCGGCAGCGACGAGATCTCCCGCTACAAGTCACTGCTGCACGGCCCCAAGCCGCAGCTCATCCACGGTGCCTCGATGGAGTCGATTCGTGATGGCGTTGGGGACTTCATTAGGGAGTGCTTGGACGACCACCACGACACGAAGATCGGCGTGATGGCCCCAACCGCCAAGCTGCGGGACCAGTTGGCCAAACAGATCCGGGAAACGGGCTACAAGGTGGCTACCGTCAACCATCGCGAACGCCTCAGCCGCAAGGATGCTCAGATATTCGCCATGACCCTGCATCGCGCCAAAGGCTTGGAGTTCGACGCCGTGGTGATCGTTGTCAACCGTGTCTTGGATGAAAATCTGCGTAAGCTGGTCTATGTGGGAATGACTCGCGCAAAACGGGCGGCACGGCTCTATCGCTGAGTAGCGCCTTCCGGAGTGAACGCACCTTCGCACCGACCCCGCAAGGGCGCATCTCGTCGCATCTTTCGGCGATTTATCCCCCAGGCGACGTAGCGAATCGAAACCCGATAGACATAGGGCTGCTAATGCACAGATTGAATCGCTTCTCCGATTACGATTACGACAACGACAACGACAACGACAACGACAACGACAACGACAACGACCGAGACGCCAAAGGCGTCCCTAATGGACGGAAGCCTGCCCGGTGTCAAGAACAGGAGGCGGATCCTGTGCCAGGCGCGCAAGCCCCCGCAACACCAGGTCCGGCACCAACGCGAGAGGGCGCCCGATCCATGGACTGATCCGCGCACCGTCGCCCCCGGTCACCAGCAAGGCCGGGGCAAGCGCCGCGTGTCCCTGGTATTCAGCAGCCAGCCGTTCAGCCAGGCGATCGTGCAGGCGCTCGGCCAAGGCCGCCAGCGCATGCAGACCGCCGGTCGCAACCGCGGCGCCGGTGTCATTGGCCCAGGGATCGGCCGCGGGGACCAGATCACCACGCGGAATCTGGGTCCCGGCCAGCAGGCTGTCGCACATCATCTCCACACCGGGCAGGATCAAACCGCCCAGGTGATGGCCTCCTGGAGCCAGCAGGTCATAGGTCGCCGCGGTACCGGCATCCAGGATCAGCGCCGCCCCGGCCCCCCGCTCATGGGCGGCCAGCAGGGCCAGCCAACGGTCCACCCCCAGCCGGGCGGGCTCCGGATAAGCGACCCGCAGGCCCAGATAGCCTTGGCGCACGGCGGCGAACTCCGCGTCCAGACCCCAATAAGCGCGGACCACCCGGGTCGTGGCGCGGCCAACGGGATCCCCGCCGACATTCGCGATCAGAACCCGCTCCGGCGGCTCCAGCGTCTCCCACGCGGCCAGCAAATCCAGCGGCACGCCCCGGCCATGCCGCACACCCTGCATCGGACCGAGCCCGGCGGCGTCATGCAGCGCCCAGTGCAGGTTGGTGTTGCCGATATCGATCAATAGATTCATAGACGGAGACTGACCTCGCCGGAATGCAGGCACAGACGGCCATCGGGGGTATCGAGGCGCAGGGCGCCGTCCGGCTCGATCCCGGCGTACTCGCCCACGATGACCCGGTCGCCGAGCTGCACCTGCACCCGCTGCCCGCGCAGCCGATCGTAGCGCTCCCACGCGGCGAGAAAGGGGCGCAGACCAACCTGGCCGAAGCGCTCCAACATTTCCAACAGGGCGTCGATCAGGGCCGCGGCCAGGACATTGCGGTCCGGCGGCCGACCATCCAGCGCCTGATAAAGATCGACCCAGGGCTGGTCGATGGCGCGCCCCTGGTCGGCATCCATGCGCAGATTGACGCCCAGACCGACCACCAGATGACTCGGTCCCTGCGCCTCACCGGCCACTTCGAGCAGTAGCCCTCCGAGCTTGCGCCCCTGCCACAGCAGATCATTGGGCCATTTCAGCCCCACCTCGACTAACCCGAGCCGATGCAGCACCCCGGCGACTGTCACCCCCGCCGCCAGGCTCACCCCGCCCAGCGCGGCCGGCCCTGCCGGATAACGCCACAGGACCGAGAGATAGAGGTTGGCGGCGAAGGGCGACACCCAGGTCCGACCGCGCCGCCCCCGCCCCGCGGTTTGCCGTTCGGCCAGACAGACGCTTCCCGCCGGCGCCCCCGCGGCCGCCTCCGCCATGAGGCGAAGATTGGTGGAATCGATCTGTTGCAGGACCTCCAGACGGCCAAGGCGCGCCGCGGCGGCAGCCGGAAGCGCGCGAACGATCCGCTCGGGTTCCAGTAACTGCAATGGAACCGCCAGCCGATAGCCGCGGCCCGGCGCACGCTCGACGACCAGATCGAGTTGCCCGGCCACCTTGGTCAGCGCTTTCCAGACCGCCGTGCGGCTGATCCCGAGGCGCCTGGCAATCAACTCCCCGGAGTGATAATCACCATCGGCAAGCACGCGGATCAGGTCGAGACCCCGTTGCATCACCGACTCACACCAGACTCGCGAGCCACGCGGTCCGCGCCCGCAGCACCGCGTCCGGAGCCGCATCGACCAACATCAGCTCACAGGTATCGGCGACCGCCGGCTGCGGGCAGGCCGTCAACTCCAGCAACTCGTTGCGGCGGAAGCAATGCAGCCGAATCGGCATCGGCGCACCCTGCGGGTCCTGGCTCGCGGCCACCAGGCGTTCCAGGTTCTCGGCCGTGGCCCGCAGCCCGTTCACCGCCATCACCTGATCCCCCGGTGCCAACCCGGCACATTCACCGGCACCGCCGGAGAGCACATGCGCCAGCACGGCCTCCGGGCCGCCATTGCGCAGCCGCACGGCCAGGGTCGGCTGACCCTGAATCGGTTCGAAGCGCTCGACACAGCCCCCCTGGTCCTTGGGACCGATCGCGGGCCGCAGCCGCATCAGTATGCCCACCGAAGCCAACAGGGACATCAGGTCCAAGTCATCGGTGGAGTCCAACGCCTGAGCGAAAAAGTCACCGAGAGCGAGCCCGGAGACCTCCATCGCGAGCGTCTCGAACCCCCGCTCCGGCACCCCGAGTCCGGTGCGCCCATGGCGCACCCAGAGCGCGCGCATCACGTCATCCAACGCAACCCGTCCGCCGGTCTCGCGGCGGATGGTCAGATCAAGGGCAAGTGCGACGAGCGCACCCTTGGCGTAGTAACTGATGATCGCATTGGGTGCATTCTCATCCTGCTTGTAAAACTTGGTCCAGGCATCGAAACTGGATTCGGCCAAGGTCTGCACCAACCGGCCCGGCGTTCGCATCACCCGCGTCACGTTTTCCGCAAGCAATTGCAGATAGGCGGTCGGTTCAATGCAGCCGGCGCGAATCAAGGCCAGATCGTCATAGTAGGACGTGATGCCCTCGAAGACCCACAGCAGCCGGGTATGGATCTCCGCGGTCAGGTCGGCGGTCAGCATGCAGAGGGGTTGGATGCGCTTGACATGCCAGAGATGGAAATACTCATGGCTGCACAGGCCAAGAAAGCGCTGGTAGCCGGCGGTGAGTGTCGTTTCGCCGGGACTCGGCAAATCGTCACGCGTACACAGCAGGCTGGATGAGAAACGGTGCTCCAGCCCACCGTAACCCTCACTCGCCGCAACGGTCAGAAACAGGTAACGGTCGATTGGGAGTTCGCCGAACAGGGCGGCATGCTGGTCGCAAATGCGCTCCAGGTCACGCTGGAGCCGCGCGAAGTCGCAGCGCTGACGACCGCTGACGGCGAATCGATGAGGCACAGCGCGGACAGTAAAGGAGACCAGATCGAACCGCCCCATTTCCACGGGATGATCGATCAGATCGGCGTAATCGTCCGCCTGATAGGAACCGAAACCCAGGGGTTCCGCGGCGAGAGGTTTCAGGCTGGTCGCCAGGCGCCAGTCCAGACAATCGTCCGCAGGCGGAGGAAGCAAGTCGATGCGGCAGGGTAAGTGCTCAAAGCCGCGGACCTGCAACAATAGACTCGGTCCGTTAAAATAGGCATGGGTGCTGTCGAGGTGCGCGGCGCGCACCGAGAAATCCCATGCATAAACCTGATAGGTGACGATGAGCGGCGGCGTGAGCGCATCGCCAGGCTCCAGCGCCCAGGTTTGTTTGTCCCGCTTGATGATCGGGACCATCCGTCCATGACGATCGACCGCGCTGATCCGCACGACATGACGCGCGAAATCCCTGATCATGTAACTGCCCGGACACCAGGCCGGCAGTGCGAGCAGAAACGTACCGGCAGGAGGATGCGCGATACGCAGTTCGACGCTAAATACATGGGCCGCGGGCTGCGCAGGACACACCCGGTAGGCCAATTGGAATAAGGCAGCCTCGGGGCTCAACATACCGATGCGCCGGAAGTGCTGATCGCGCTACAGCAGTCCAAAGGCAAGGCCCCAGGCAGCGGACATCACGAAATCGGCCTTGATCGTAATCCCGGCCAGCGGCGTGCGTAGTCAGGGCTTCCAGCCCTGACCATGTCAGGCCAGGATGGCCTGACTACGCACCCGGCGAGCCCCAGTGGCCGGAATCTTGATCGAGGCCACGAAATCGAAAGCCGGGGCGCGGAGCCCCGGCTCATACGGTGTCTACCAGCGCGGACCACGGCCACCGCCGCCCCCCCCGCCGCCCCCGCCGCCACCACCGCCGCCGGACGGACGCTCACCGCGCGGCTTGGCCTGGTTGACCTTGATGTTGCGGCCCTTCAGCGGGGTCTCGTTCAGAGCCTTGATGGCGGCGTCGGCCTCCGCGTTGTTCGGCATCTCAACGAAGCCGAACCCCTTGGAATCGCCGGTGAACTTGTCGGTGATCAGATTGACGCTGGAGATGTCGCCGTAGGCGGCGAAAGCGTCGCGCAGATCGTCTTGAGTCACGGAGTAGGCCAGGTTGCCAACATAGATATTCATCGTTCAACAATTCCGTCAATGTGCATTGAAGAGAAAGAGAGAACGGTCGAATGATCAATGCACAACTGATTCGACAGTCTTTGTCCCCAACCGTTGGGGCGAAGATTTTCCGGCAATCGTCCTCAACGCCCGCGTGCCGGCGGTGCGGCACGCCGGCTGCGTGGCGCCGACCTCCCGGCCAGACCCGGACCCGGACGCGGCTGATCCCCGCGTCCTGCATGACGCCGCGGCGGCATGGAACTCGGACGCGCGCTTGAGCGATCGTCATCCGGCGCGGACTCGACCGAACCCGCTGCGGAGGGCTCGAAACCAGCGACCGGAGTCAAGGGAATCTCCCGACGCAGCAGACGCTGAATCCCTTTCAGCAGCGACTGTTCGTCGTGACTGACGAGCGACAAGGCGGCGCCACCGGCGCCGGCACGACCTGTTCGCCCGATCCGATGGACATAGTCCTCGGCCACGTTTGGCAATTCGAAATTCACCACTTGGGGCAAATTCACGATATCCAAGCCGCGCGCGGCAATATCCGTGGCGACCAGTGCCCGTACCGAGCCATTCTTGAACTCATCGAGCGCACGGGTGCGAGCGGACTGGCTCTTGTTGCCGTGGATCGCCGCGGCCGTAATCCCATCCTTAACAAGATGTTCGGCAAGCTTATTCGCCCCGTGCTTGGTTCGGGTGAAGACCAGCACCTGCGCCCAGCCCTCGCGGTGGATCAGATGCGCCAATAAGTCGCGCTTGCGCTGTTTATCGACCGGATGGGCGGACTGAACGACGGCCTCTGCCGCCGTGTTGCGTCGTGCCACATCGACAATTTTCGGATGCCTCAACAGCCCGTCGGCGAGACGCCGGATATCATCCGAGTAGGTCGCGGAGAACAGCAGATTCTGCCGCCGCTCGGGGATCAGCTTCAGGATCCGCTTGATGTCGTGGATGAAGCCCATGTCGAGCATCCGATCCGCCTCGTCCAGCACCAAGATCTCCACCCGCGACAGATCCACGGTCCGGCGGCCGGCATGGTCGAGCAGGCGCCCAGGAGTCGCAACCAGAATATCGACACCGCGCTGCAGCCGGTCAACTTGCGGCTGCATGCCGACCCCACCAAACACGATGGCAGAGCGTAGCGTCAGGTGAATCCCGTAAGCGTGCACACGTTCCCCGACCTGAGCCGCCAGTTCACGGGTGGGCGTCAGGATGAGCGCGCGGGGGTGGCGTTGCGGATGCCCTTGATCGGCAAGCCGCTGAAGTAGTGGGAGAACAAACGCGGCGGTCTTGCCGGTGCCGGTTTGAGCGCCGGCGAGAAGATCGTGTCCGGCAAGTATCTCGGGAATGGCTTGCGCCTGGATCGGCGTTGGCCGGCCGTAACGCTGTGACGCTACAGCGCGAAGCAGATCGGCCCGTAAGCCGAGCGAATCAAAAGACATGAAGGCTCCGTGCCTGCTTGAACAGGCAGCCTGCCCAGGGTACCTGGGAGCGGCCTAGGCATCGACACAAATAAAGGAGAAACGTATATTCGAGGATGATGCCTGAAGGTCGAGGAGTCAGCCACGATTCGGAAGCATCGGCGCGCCGATGCTGAGCCTGAATTCTAGACACGTAGACAACAAAAATCCAGTGATATTTGTTGAGAATCCGGAGAAAACGTTCTCCGGATTGCTGTTGGCAAGCGTGCCGGCGAGCGGCGCGATCAGGCCTCGATGGCTTGCAGATAATTCGCCTTGAACGCCTCGCGATCCGCCTTGACGGACGAATCGTAGCCCTGCTCCTGCATCTTCTGCTTCATCCAGCCGGGCAAGACACCACGCACGTAGACGTTCGCCGGGTTTTCCGGATCGACATAACGCGTGTAGTCACGTCCGCTGGTGGCCGGGCGTACCGCTGCCGCGGTACCGCGACGACGCCGGGCCGTGATCAACGGCAAAATCTCGTCGAGCTCATAGCCGTTTTGCGTGATCAACTCCCTGACCTGCGCCACCACACCATGCTTGGCCTCTTGCCGCCGGGTCACCAATGCCCGCTGCAATTCGGCCTTACTTTGCTCGATCGTCTCGAGCTGCTGCTGGATCTCATCGACGCTAAGGTTAGCGTATTCCACGTGACATACCTCCGATCTGATAGTGCTGAGTTAGGGTGCGCAAACTTGAAGCGCGCATCTTATAATTTATTCGTTTTCGAATGGATGTCAAGCGATCGAGTGAAAAAACATGGGCGATGGGTCCGCGCCCGGAGCACCGCATCACGGACAGTCGAGTTCGCCGTCCACGATGGCATTGACGTAATACACCGACGCCACACTATCCGCGCGAACCGCAGTAGCCGCTCAAATCCCCCGCGGTCCAAGCGCATAATGCCCGCGGATCGGCGAGGCGACCCCATCACGCCGAGTGATGCATGAGTGACGACGCAATTAAAGCGCCGGAACCGAGAACCGGCCGACGCGGTCGGAGTGAGAACGTGGGGACGATCGAACGCCCGGTCGCGACGCACCATTGGCGGCTGATTGGTGCCCGGGGCGGGACTCGAACCCGCACGCCTCACGGCGAGGGATTTTAAGTCCCTTGCGTCTACCGATTTCGCCACCCGGGCAGAGGGAGAAAAGGGCTTGTGATGCCGCAAACAGGCGGAACCAGAAACCACCGGAAACCAATTGCGGGAGTTAAAGATGGAGGCTGAGCCCGGAATCGAACCGAGGTACACGGCTTTGCAGGCCGCTGCATAACCACTCTGCCACTCAGCCCAAGCTGCGCACTATAGCAGATGTTATCAAGGCTGTCACCAGGCTGGATCAATTTTCGCGAGACCCGAATACCCGTCACGCGGATGGATTGGCTTATCCTGACGGCGCCCCCAACCCCGCGGCCGCGTTTGCCGCCAGCGGCGACGGCGACCGCGATACCTGGCATTATAGCGCGGGATGAGGCACGCTGCTCACGGCCGCCCACCCTTGCTACCATGCAACCCCAATCCCCGCGCCGTACTAACCCGCTCCCAAGGGACCTTTATGGTAAGCCAACCAACCTGGCACCAGCGATCGATCGGCGAGACCCTCGTCGCGTTGTCCACCACCGCCGACGGCCTGTCCAGCGAGGAGGCTGCATCCCGATTCGCGGCGACCGGACCGAACGAATTGCCGGGCGTCAACCGGGTCTCCCCGTGGGCGATCTTAGGCGCACAATTCCAGAACGTCCTCATCTTGATTTTATTGGCCGCGGTGGGCCTCTCGGCCTTGCTCGGCGAAGTCCTGGAGGCCGTGGTCATCGCCGTCATCGTGCTGTTCGCGATCCTGCTCGGGTTCGTACAGGAGTACCGGGCCGAACGCGCCATGGAGGCGTTGCGGTGCATGGCCGCACCCACCGCCAAGGTGCTGCGCAATGGGCGCGAACTGACGATCCCCGCCCGCGAGGTCGTACCGGGTGATCTGGTTCTGCTTGGTGTCGGTGATCGCATCCCGGCCGACCTGCGACTGATCGAGGCGGTGAATCTCCGGATGAACGAGGCCTCCCTGACCGGCGAATCCAATCCGGTCGAAAAGCGCGTGGCGCCCCTGACGGAGGTGTCGCTCGCCCTGGGCGATCGGGTCAACCTGGCCTATGCGGGAACCGATGTCACCTATGGCCGCGGTCGCGGCCTGGTCATCGCCACCGCGCTGCACACCCAGTTCGGCCAGGTGACCAAGATGCTCGCGGGGGTCGAACAGGTCCGCACCCCGCTGCAACAGAATCTGGACCGGGTGGGGCGGATCCTCGCCATTGCCGCCGGGATCATCGTGGTCCTGATCGCCGGGCTGGGGTGGCTGCGCGGCGAACCCCTCCTGGAGATGGTCATCTTCGGCGTTGCACTTGCCGTGGCAGTGGTCCCCGAGGCCCTGCCGGCGGTGGTCACGATCTCGCTGGCCATCGGCGTCCAACGCATGGTGAAACGCCACGCCCTGGTCCGCCGCCTGCCCACGGTCGAGACCCTGGGCAGTACCTCAATCATCTGTTCCGACAAGACGGGCACGCTCACACGCGACCAGATGACCGTACGGGAGGTCTGGATGGAGGGGTGCCGGTGTACCCTCACGGGCAGCGGCTACGCGCCTGCGGGGGATTTGACGCTGACCACGGACGGTCCGCATGAGCGCGCCCTGCTCGGCTACCTGCTGAGCGCCGCCGCGCTCTCGTGCGACGCCCGCCTGGAACTGGAGGACGGGGCCTGGCACCTGTCCGGGGACCCAACCGAGGGGGCGCTGATCGTGGCGGCCGCCAAGGCTGGACTCGACCCAGACCGCCTGCAGGCACGGGCCCCGCGCGTTGACGAGATCCCCTTCAGTTCCGAACGCAAACGCATGACCACCCTGCATCGGATGGCCGGCGGGGTGGTCGCCTTCTCCAAGGGCGCCACTGAAACCATCCTGGCCGACTGTTCGCACCTGGCCAGCCCGGCCGGGCTGCTGGCGCTCGATGCGGCCGCCCGTGAGCGGATCAACGACGCGACTTTGGCAATGGCGCAACAAGCGCTACGGGTACTGGCGATCGCCTACAAGCCGGAGGCTTCACGGGCGGATGCCGAACACGCCATGGTCTTTGCCGGCCTGATTGGTATGATCGACCCGCCGCGACCCGAGGCACAATCCGCCATCGCGGCCTGTAAACGCGCGGGCATCCGCGCCGTCATGATCACCGGCGACCATCCGGATACCGCCGCGGCCATCGCCCGTGAACTCGGGATACTCGGGAACGGACGGGTCGTCATGGGTGCGGAGCTGGACGCCATGAGCGATACCGAGCTCGCACACCAGGTCGCGGACATCGAGGTGTATGCGCGGGTCTCGCCGGAGCACAAGTTGCGGGTCGTGACCGCTTACCAGGCACACGGGCAAGTCTGCGCCATGACCGGCGACGGAGTGAATGACGCGCCCGCTCTCAAGAAGGCGGATATCGGCATCGCCATGGGCGTCACCGGGACCGATGTCAGCCGTGAGGCCGCGGACATGACGCTGACCGACGATAACTTTGCGAGCATCGTCGGCGCCGTGGAAGAGGGCCGGGGCATTTTTTCCAACATCAAGAAATACTTGATGTACCTGCTGTCATCGAATATCGGCGAAATCGGACTCATGGCCGTGGCCACCCTGGCCGGGATGCCGCTGCCGCTGTCCGCGGTCCAGATCCTCTATGTGAATCTGGCCACCGATGGCCTTCCAGCGCTGGCCCTGGCGTTCGATCCGCCGGAATCCGATCTGATGCAGCGACCACCCCGCGACCGTCAAACCGGCATCTTCACCAAGCCGGTCGTCTTGTTGATGCTGGTCGGCGGGATCTGGTCGACGCTGGTCAACGTCGCGCTATTCGCCTGGGAGCTGCACTTGGGCGCAACCGCGGGGCTCGACTCCGCGGTGACCCTGACCCGCGCCATGACCATGGCCTTCCTGTCGCTGGTCCTGATCCAGTTCTTCAAAGCCTACAGCTTCCGTTCCGACCGCGACTCGGTGTTCATCCGCCCCTTCGCCAACCGCTGGCTCAACTTGGCCATCCTCTGGGAACTGACACTCCTGCTGCTCGTCATCTACGTGCCGGCACTGTCCGCGGCCTTCGGCACCTATCAACTCACCGGCACCGACTGGCTGGTGGTGACCGCGGCGGCAGCCACCATCATCCCCGTGCTGGACCTCACCAAGTGGCTGATTCGACAATACTTCACGTTGAAAACCGAGGGTCTGCCTGGGGTCTCGTGGACACCTTGAATCGGAGTCAAGGTGATTTCCGGGAAAGGATCTACCGCCGTGTAGGGGCGAATTCATTCGCCCCTACAACCCAACAGGCTTTCAGCGCATGCGCAGTCGGGATGCCTATTCACGGAACATGCCTATCCGGTTGTCTCAGGTAACCCCAAGGGGTAGTGGTTCAGCCTTACCGTCGGCCTTCCCCGTCTTCGGACACTGGGCCTCGTTCATCGGTTCGTCTCCTTCTCGGGTGTCGATGTCTGATGATCGTTAGA
>NZ_CAIZIZ010000395.1 GCF_903933125.1 uncultured Lamprocystis sp.
ACCCGTGCGGAGCACTCAGACAGGTTCGGACACGCTACCGCCCTACCCTGTCAGTGGCGGGCATGGCCGAGGTCAGCTGTTCGCACCTGTTCGAAATGGTCGTTCAGCCCTTAAACGAGGGGCTATGCTAACGCGGATGGGGCGCGGCGGCAAGGTGGTTTGGCCGCTAACACCCAGTCGATGAAGGCATAGAGACTCAAGATCGCATCGCGCGCCAGCCCGAGTCGATAGAGTCGGCGCGTTAAGCCGATCTTGTGTTCAAGCCGCGCGGCCGGGTCGCGGTGGCCGCCAAGTACGCCAACACGAGCAGGGCAAAGGGGTTGGGGCTGGCCTCCAGTTCGGCCGTGCGGTCACGATAATCCAGCAGCTTTAGCGGCTTCCTTCCCGCATTATGGTGGAATGACGCTACGGACCCTACACCAAGGGTCTGTCCGGATATCAGGCAGGAAGGCTATAGCAGGTACGCGAGGCGACCGAGGTGGGGCGTTGGAACGAGTCTGGGCACGCTATCGCCCTACCCGGTCAGTGGCGGGCATGGCCGGGGCTCGCCAGGAGTCCAAGGCTTCAGCCTTGGGCCGGGGGGAGACGGGGCGAACGGACAAAGGCGGGAGACCCCTGGAAGAGAAAGGTCTCCCGCCGCGAGGTATTAACGGCAGGGTCTTGGGCGTCATCAAACAGGCGCTAGCCCGGAACTAATGTTACGCCTTGACGATGTGGTCGGCCGGTTCACAGTACCGCCCGCGGGTGTCCACGATGAGCCGGGCATGGGTCTTGATGAGATCATAGTCGAAGCGGTCATGGTCGGTGATCAGCAAAACACAGTCGGCGGCGGCGAGGGTTTCGGGGGTCAGTGCGGTCGATTCCAGGTCGAAGTCGTACTTGCGCATGGGGATGAATTTGGGCACATGGGGGTCGGAGTAGCTGATACTGGCCCCTTTGTGCTGGAGCAGTTCCATGATTTCGATGGCCGGGGATTCGCGGCGGTCGTCGACGTTCTTTTTGTAGGCGATGCCCAGCACCAGGATGCGCGCACCCTTGAGCGCCTGACCGCGGTCGTTGAGGGCGTCCACGACTTTGCCGACTACCCATTGGGGCATATTGGCGTTGACCTCGCCGGCCAGTTCGATGAAGCGGGTGCTGAGCCCGTATTCGCGTGCCTTCCAGGTGAGGTAGAAGGGATCGATCGGGATACAGTGGCCGCCCAGTCCGGGGCCAGGGTAGTAGGGCGTGAAGCCGAATGGTTTGGTGGCGGCGGCGCGGATGACCTCGTGGATGTCGATGCCCATGCGGTCACAGACGATCTTGAGTTCGTTGACCAGGCCGATGTTGACGGCGCGATGGATGTTCTCCAGCAACTTGGTCATCTCGGCGGCGCGGGTGGAACTGACGGTGATCACCTGGTCGATGACCTGGCCGTAGAGGGCCTGGCCGACCTGGGTGCAGGCCGGGGTGACGCCACCCAGGATTTTCGGGATGGTGCGGGTGCGGTACTTGGGGTTGCCGGGGTCTTCGCGCTCGGGGGAGAAAACCAGGAAGAGGTCCTGGCCGACCTGAAGGCCGGAGCGCTCCAGGCGCGGGCGCAGTTCCTCGTCGGTGGTGCCGGGCCAGGTGGTGCTTTCCAGTGAGACGACCTGGCCGGGGCGCAGATGCGGGACGATGGAGTCGGTGGTGTCGAGCACGTGGCTGAGGTCGGGCTCGCGATATTTGTTGAGCGGCGTGGGCACGCACAGGATGAGAGCGTCGCACTCGCGGGCGCGGCTGAAGTCGGTGGTGGCGCGGAAACCGGCGGCGACGGCGGTGCGGATGACCTCCGCAGGAATGTGTTCGATATAGGACTCTCCGGCATTGAGCCGGGTGACCTTGGCGAGGTCGATATCGAAGCCGAGCACGCGGTAGCCGACTTCGGCGAAGCGCAGCATGAGGGGCAGGCCGACATAGCCGAGGCCGAGGATGCCGATGAGGGATTGACGGGTCTGGAGGCGGGCGATCAGGGATTGCATGGCTTGGGGTCCTTATGGATTGCGCTCGTCGCGGTTTAGGCCGAAGTTCCAGGCTCAAGACAGAAGTTTCTTAGGCGAATCAGAATCTTGAAAAATTTTCGCGTGCAAGCGTCTGGGTACAGGTAAGCGATTTATTCGCTAAGACTGACTATAGCCCGAGTCCGAGCACAAATCGACCGCCACATGGGTACACGTTCCCATGTAAGTGCGCGAAAATTCACTATATCATTATGTTTCGGAAAGAAAACTTTCAGGCACCGGTCTGGAACTTCGGTTTAGGGCGATCGTGGTGGCGGGGTGCCGGGTCGGCTGAGCGATGCCGTCCTGGCACCGGGCTTCCGGCATCCTGCCGGAACGTCGACGGGGTGCGACCGCAGGCCTCAGCCGCCGAGCAGCGCGGCGACGCGCGTTAGGTCGTGCGCGGTGTCGACACCGGGTCCGGGCGGCTGCGCGGCGATGCCGACGTGGATGCGCTCGCCGTGCCACAGGACACGCAATTGTTCCAGGGCCTCGGCCAATTCCAGCGGCGACGGCTCCCAGGTGACATAGCGCCCGAGGAAGGCCGCCCGGTAGGCATAGAGCCCGATGTGACGCAGGAACGTGACCGAGGTCGGCAGGTGCCCGCGCTTTCCCAGGAACTCGTCACGGTGCCAGGGCAGGGGGGCACGCGAGAAGTACAGGGCGAAACCGGCCGCATCGGTGACCACCTTGACCACATGGGGGTCGAACAGGGTCTCGCCGTCGGTAATCGCGAAGGCCAGGGTCGCCATGTTGGCTCCGGGGTGGGCACTGAGGTTACGGGCAACCTGGTCGATCAGCGCGGGCGGCATGCAAGGCTCGTCGCCCTGCAGGTTGACGACGATGGTGTCCTCCGACCAGCCGCGGCGCGCGATGACCTCGGCAATCCGGTCGGAACCGCTGCGATGGTCGGCCCCGGTGAGTTGCGCCTCGGCGCCAAAGGCGGCGCAAGCGGTGACGATGCGCTGGTCGTCCGTCGCGACGATCACCTCGCCCGCGGTGCTCGCCCGCGCACGCTCCACCACGTGCTGGATCATGGGCTTGCCGTGGATGAGCAGCAGCGGCTTGCCGGGCAGTCGGGTGGAGCCGAAGCGGGCCGGGATCACGACCTTGAAGTCCGGGTGCACGGCGGGTATTGGCTCGGGTGGTGGGGGCGCAGGGCGTTGCAGGGTGTTCACGAAATGGGTACCTTCGGCGGGTTCCGGATGGACGGAAACGGGCTGTTAGCGACGGATCTTGCCGTATCCGCGGGATGGTTGGCGAGGAAAATGACGGTCGGACAAGTGCGCGAAGAAGGCGGCGATGAAGGCGTCGTCCGGGACTGCCTCGACCGGACAAGCCCACAGGTCGGCGCGTGTGAACCGGGCGCATTTGACGGCGTCCTTCTCGGTCATCAGCACGGGTCCGGGGGGCCAGCTGTAGGCGTCGGCAGCGGTGAATGCATGATGGTCCGGATAGGGCCGTTCGGCTGCCTGGATGCCGTGAGAACGCAGCATGGCGAAGAAGCGTGCGGGATTGCCGATGCCGGCCACCGCGGTGACTTGCCGGTCACGAAAGGCGCCCAGGGGTTGGGTACGGGTCGGGTCGTGCAGATTGACGGCCGCGCCTGGAACCAGACTGAAACGGTGCCCAGGGGCGGTGCCGCCGTTGTGGATCACCAGGTCCACGGTTTCCAGCCGCTCGGGGGGTTCACGCAAGGGACCAGCCGGCAGGCAGCGACCGTTGCCCAGGCCGCGGTCACCGTCGACCACGGCGATCTCGAGGTCACGGGCCAGACGGTAATGCTGGAGTCCGTCGTCGCAGAGCAGCAGGTCGCAGCCGAGTCGATTCGTTGCCAGTTCGCCGTCGGAATACCGGTCCGGACCCGCCACCACCGGACAGGGCGCACGCCGGGCCAGCAGGACTGGTTCGTCGCCGACCAGGTTGGGGTCATCGGCAGGGTCCACGATACGCGGGCAATGAACCGACCGGGCGCCGTAGCCGCGGGTGATGATGCCGGGCCGCCACCCGCGTTCCGTGGTGAGCTGCGCGAGCTTGAGCACGAGGGGTGTCTTGCCCGTTCCGCCAACGGTGAGGTTACCGACGATCACCACCGGAATCGGCAGCCGCCGGACGGCGAAGGGTCCGTTGCGGTAACCCCTGCGGCGCAACCGGGCGATGGCGCAGTACAGCCAGCCCAGCGGCGCCAGGGCTAGTGCCAGCGGATGTCGGCCATACCAGATGTGCGTTGGGTCCAAGGGTTGTTACCGTAACAGTCGCACCGCGATCCCGCGGAGGCAAGGCGTAACGCGGAAGCCGTCGCATGGCGTTACCGGCCGCTGGAGCGGCCAGACGGCATTCGCTCGCTGGAGCGTGAGAACGAGAATACCGTGACCCCGTGGGAGCGGCCTCCGGCCGCGATCGGGACCACCGCGACGTCGCGGAGATCCCGCGCGGCCTCAGCACGGCCTCAGCACGGCCTCATCGCGGCCGGAGGCCGTTCCCACAGCGGACCGTCGCGTGGCGCGGCACCAATACTTAGACGTCAGCGAGTACATCATGAAACTGGAGTCGATGCAGCCGGGCGTAGTAACCGCCCAGGCTGATCAGGTCAGCGTGGCGGCCTTGTTCAACGATACGACCCTCCAGCAGGACCAGAATACGGTCGGCGTTCTCGATGGTGGACAGACGGTGGGCGATGACCAGGGTGGTGCGCTGCGCCATCAAGACCTGGAGGGCGGCCTGGATGTGGCGCTCGGCCTCGGTGTCGAGTGCGGAGGTGGCCTCGTCCAGGATCAGGATGGGGGCGTCTTTAAGCATGGCCCGGGCGATGGCCAGACGCTGGCGCTGGCCGCCCGAGAGCAGGACGCCGCGGTCGCCGATCATGGTGCCGAATCCCTGGGGCAAGGCGCGGATAAACTCCAACGCATGGGCGGCTTCGGCCACGTGCTCCAATGCCTCCTGCGTGGGCGGCACGGGCCGGCCATAGGCGATGTTGTTGGCGATGCTGTCATTGAACAGCACGACATCCTGGCTGACCAGGGCGATCTGATTGCGCAGTTCGGCCAGCGATAATTCCCGGATCGGGACCCCGTCGATCAGGATCTCACCGCCGGTAGGATCGTAGAAGCGCGGCAACAGGCTCGCGATGGTGGTCTTGCCGCTGCCCGAGCGGCCGACCAGCGCTACCTTCTCCCCTGGAGCGATGATGAGGTCGAGATTGCGGATTGCCGGCGCCTTGTCGGGCGAATATTGGTGCGTGACATCACGGTACTCGATACGGCCTTTGGCGCGGCCGAGGGTACGGGTACCCTGATCGTCCTCGGTCTCTGAATCCAGCAGTTCGAACAGGCTCTCAGCCGCGATGATGCCGCGCTGCAGGTGCGCATTGACACCGGTGAGGCGCTTGACCGGAGGAAGCAACAGACCCATGGCGACCACGAAGGACATGAAGGTGCCGACCGTGATGTCCGCGCGCAACCCCTGCATGGTCGAGAGATAGACGATCAGTGCAATAGCCAGCGCCGAAATCAATTGCACCAGGGGCACGCTCGCCGATTCGGTGGCGATCATTTTCATCTGCAATGAGCGGGTCTTCTCATTGATATAGCCGAACTCGGCGGTCTCTTGCGCCTGCCCGCCGAAGGATTTGACGACGCGATGGGCGTCGATCGCCTCCTGGGCCACATGCGTAAGTTCGCCGACCCGGTCCTGAATGCGGCGACTGTAGCGTCTGAACCGCTTGGTGGCGTACTTGACGGCACCGACCATGACCGGACCAATGATCAGAAAGATGGCCGACAGGGTGGCATTGATATAGAGCATGTAGGCCATCAGGCCAATGACCGAGGCACCGTCGCGCACCAGGGTGGTGACGGCGGAGGTGGCCGCGCTCGCCACGTTCTCGACGTTATAGGTCAGTTTGGCCAGAATATGGCCGGATCCGTGTTGGTCGTAATAGCGGGTCGGGGCGCGCAGCAGGTGCTCGAACATGGCCTGGCGCAGATCCGCCACCACGCGTCGACCGACCCAGCTTAAAAAATAGTCATTGATGAATCCGGCGATGCCGCGCACCAGAAAGATGAGGATGAGGGCCAGCGGCATCAGGCGGACAATGGATTCGTCCTTGTGCACGAAACTGCCGTCGATCAGCGGCTTCATCATCGCGGCAAAGAGCGGCTCGGTCGCGGCATAGATCAACATGCCGAAGATCGAGACGGCGAACATGCGCCAATAGGGCTTGGCGTAGCCGAGCAAGCGTCCATACACCTGGCGGGCCGCCAGTTGGGGTATCTCTTGGGTCATTGCGGTGCGGTCGGCGGGCTCTGGCGCGCGGTCGCGAAGGAGACTTTATTCAATCCAACCTCCGCAGCGGCATCCAGCGCCGTCATGACCGCCTGGTGGGGGGTCTTGGCATCGGCCTGGATCAGGACGGGTAAGCCTTTGCGCTGGTCCAAGGCGCCGGTGAGTGCGCGCACCAGGGTGAGCGCCTGCTGGTCGACGACGAGACGATCATTGACATAAAAGGTTCCGCTCTCGTCGATGATGATCCGGATCGATTCGGCTTCTTTGTCTGGCTGGTCCTGACCCTGGGCTTGAGGCAGGTTCACCCGCAGGCGCGTCTGCTCTTGGCCCGATTCATCCTTGAAGGTGGTGGAGACCATGAAAAAGATCAGGAGCAGAAAGACGACGTCCAGCAGCGACGTCAGGTTGATCTCGGGCGGTTGGGAGCGGCGGGTGCGCAGATGCATCAGGACTCGCCGCCCTCTTCGCGTTCGCCCTTCATGACTTCAACCAGGCGCAGGGCCTGCATTTCCATGTCGATGGCGAATTGTCCCACTCGGCTATCGAAGAAGCGATGGCAGAGCAAGGTCGGGATAGCGACCGAAAGACCCGCCGCGGTGGTGATGAGCGCTTTGGCAATACCACCCGAGAGAACCCCGGCGTTGCCTGTCCCGGCATTCATGATGACACCGAAGATGTCGATCATGCCGAAGACGGTGCCGAGCAGTCCGAGCAGGGGGGCGACCGAGGCGATGGTACTGAGGGTGTCAAGGTGACGTTCGAGACGGGCCACGACATGGCGGCCGGTATCGGCGATAGCCTCTTTCATGACCTCGCGGGAATGATTGCGGTTGACCAGGCCAGCCGCCAGCATTCGCCCCAGCGGGGAGCCGCTGCGGATCGCTTCGATCTTTTCCGCGCTGAGCTGCCCCTGGCGGTGCAGTTGCCAAATGCGGGTGACCAGGTCCTCGGGCATGATCCGCGCGCGGCGCAATGTCCAGGCACGGTCGATGACCAGCGCGGTCGCTATGACGGAACAGGCAGCGATCGGCCACATGAGCCAACCGCCCGCTTGCATCAGTTCAAGCAAAGCACACTCCTAAGTAAAACGCCCCCGGCGCGTGGCGACGGGGGCGTTGCCCGGAAGGACGGCGCGCGACCCACGGCCGCCCCATCCGGCTAGCCGCGTCGCATCTTGCGCAGCTTCTCGATGGCGCGTAACTGAGCAATGGCCTCGGCCAGCTCGGATTGCGCCTTGGCATACTCGAACTCGGCCGTTTGACCGGCAAGCGCGTCCTCGGCGCGACGCTTAGCCTCTAAGGCGGCCGCCTCGTCGAGGTCATGGGCGCGGATCGCGGTGTCGGCCAGGACGGTCACGGCCATCGGCTGGACCTCCAGCACGCCGCCGGATACATAGAAATGCTCCTGCTCGCCCTTTTCATTCTCGACTCGCACGTCACCAGGGCGCAGCCGACTGATGAAGGCCGTGTGCCGGGGCGCGATCCCGACCTCTCCCAACTCGGCAGAGGCGTAGACCATGGAGGCGATTCCGGAGTGGATGGCTCCCTCGGCGCTGACGATGTCGACTTGGATCGTTGCCATGGGTATCTCCCCTTAGCCGGCCATCTTCTCGGCTTTGGCCACGGCCTCCTGGATACCGCCGACCATATAAAAGGCCTGCTCGGGAAGGTGGTCGTAGTCGCCGTTGACGATGGCTTTGAAGTCCTTGATGGTGTCAGCCACGTGGACGAAGGCGCCGGGTGCGCCGGTGAAGACCTCAGCCACCGTGAAGGGCTGCGACAGGAAGCGCTGGAGCTTACGGGCGCGGGCCACGGTGAGTTTGTCGACCTCGGAGAGTTCGTCCATGCCGAGGATGGCGATGATGTCCTTGAGCTCCTTGTAGCGCTGGAGCGTTCCCTGAACCGCACGGGCCGTTTCGTAGTGTTCGGCACCGACTACGTTGGGGTCGAGGATGCGGCTGGTAGAGTCCAGCGGGTCCACCGCCGGGTAGATGCCGAGTTCGGCAATCTGGCGGGACAAAACCAGGGTCGCATCCAAGTGGGCGAAGGTGGTGGCCGGGGACGGGTCGGTGAGGTCGTCCGCGGGCACGTAGACCGCCTGGAAGGAGGTGATGGATCCGGTGCGCGTCGAGGTGATGCGCTCTTGCAAGGCGCCCATCTCGGAAGCCAGCGTCGGCTGGTAGCCCACCGCGGACGGCATACGGCCGAGCAGCGCGGACACTTCGGTGCCGGCCAGGGTGTAACGGTAGATATTGTCCACGAAGAGCAGCACGTCGCGGCCTTCTTCACGGAAATACTCGGCCATGGTCAGGCCGGTCAGGGCGACGCGCAGACGGTTGCCCGGCGGCTCGTTCATCTGACCGTACACCAGGGCGACCTTGTCGAGAACGCCCGAGTCCTTCATCTCATGATAGAAGTCATTGCCCTCGCGGGTCCGCTCGCCGACGCCGGCGAACACCGAGAAGCCGCCGTGAGCCTTGGCGATGTTGTTGATGAGCTCCATCAGGGTGACGGTCTTGCCCACGCCGGCACCGCCGAAGAGGCCGACTTTACCGCCCTTGACGATCGGCATGATAAGGTCGATGACCTTGATGCCGGTTTCGAGGATTTCAGTGGAGGCCGCCTGGTCTTCGAGCTTGGGAGCCTCGCGATGGATGGCCCAGCGCTCGTCGGTGCCGATCGCGCCGAGTTCGTCGATCGGGTGACCGAGCACGTCCATGATGCGCCCCAGGGTCGCCTGACCCACCGGCACGCTGATCGGAGCGCCGGTTGCGGTGACCGCGGCGCCGCGCTGCAGGCCGTCGGTGGAACCCATGGCGATGGTACGCGCGATACCGTCACCGAGTTGCTGCTGAACCTCGAGGGTCAGACCGACGGAATCGATATGCAGCGCCTCATAGACCTTCGGCATCTCGCCGCGGGCAAACTGCACGTCGACGACGGCGCCGATGATCTGGGTGACGTTACCGGAACTCATAGTCTCTTCCTCATTCGTCGCCTGGGCAGGCGTCTGCGGATGCTGTTGTAACCTTGAAGCCGTGATCGCGCTGGACGTTATCGCCGGGGCCGGCTAGACAGCCGCCGCGCCACTCACGATCTCGGAGATCTCTTGGGTAATCGCGGCCTGACGCGCCTTGTTGTAGACAAGCTGCAACTCGCTGATCAGGTTGCCGGCGTTGTCGGAGGCGGATTTCATCGCGACCATTCGCGCGGCCTGCTCACAGGCACCGTTTTCGACCACCGACTGATAGACCAGCGACTCAATATAGCGCGTCAGCAGCGAATCGAGCACGGTATGGGCATCGGGCTCGTAGATATAGTCCCAGTGCAGCGGCATGGACTGGCGCTCGCCCGGTACCAGCGGTACCAGTTGGCGAATCACCGGCTTTTGCGTCATGGTGTTCACGAACTCGTTGCTGGCGATATAGATCGCGTCGATCTTCTTCTCTTCGAACGCGTCCAGCATCACCCTGACCGTGCCGATCAGTTCCTCGACGTGTGGCTTGTCGCCGAGGTGCGTGGCTTGGGCCAGCACGCTGCCGCCGAAGCGTTTGAAGAATCCCAATGCCTTGGTGCCGATGGTGCAGAATGCGGGATCGACCCCGAGTGCACGCTGCTCCTTGATTTCGGCAATCAGTCGCCGGAACAGGTTGCTGTTGAGACCGCCGCACAGCCCGCGATCGGACGAGACGACGATATAACCGACCCGCTTGCGGCTGCGTTCGACGGCCATGAACGAGTGGCGATACTCGGGCGTCGCGCGGGCCAGGTGGCTGATCACCTCGAGCATCTTCTGCGCATAGGGCTTGGACGCGGCCATCCGCTCCTGGGCACGGCGCATCTTCGACGCCGCGACCATTTGCATGGCTTTGGTGATCTTCTGCGTGCTTTTGATGCTCGCGATCTTGGTTCGGACTTCTTTGGCGCCGGCCATTTGCTCAAGCTCCCAGCTTCCAGCCGTCAACCGCCAGCTTGGATGGCGGAGACGGCAGGGTGAATCGCAATGATGAAACGCTCAAACCTCGCCCAACCACCCCCGGCTGGCGGATGGCCGTGTGAGGCTGGCGTCTCATTACCAGGTGTTGTTGGCCTTGAATTCCTTGATCGCCGCGTGCATCGCCGCCTGGATCTCGTCGTTGAAATCACCGGTGGTGTTGATTCGCTCGAGCAGGGCCGCTTGGGCAGACTTCATGTAGGACTGAAGTGCGTGCTCAAAGTCCACGACTTTTTTGACATCCACGTCATCCAGATAGCCTTCGTTGGCCGCGAAGAGCGACATGGCCATCTGGGCGACACTCATCGGGGAGTATTGCACCTGCTTCATCAGCTCGGTGACACGCTCGCCGCGTTGCAGTTGCTTGCGGGTCGCCTCGTCAAGATCGGACGCGAACTGGGAGAAAGCCGCCAACTCACGATACTGGGCCAGTGCCAGACGGATACCGCCGCCGAGTTTCTTGATGATCTTGGTCTGCGCGGCGCCGCCGACACGGGACACCGACAGACCCGCGTTGATGGCCGGGCGGATACCTGCATTGAACAAGTCGGTCTCAAGGAAGATCTGGCCGTCCGTGATGGAGATGACGTTGGTCGGTACGAAGGCCGACACGTCACCGGCCTGCGTTTCGATGATCGGCAGGGCCGTCAAGGAACCGGTCTGGCCTTTCACCGCGCCGCCCGTGATCTCTTCGACGTAATGCGCATTGACGCGCGCGGCACGCTCCAGCAGACGGGAATGGAGATAGAAGACGTCGCCGGGATACGCCTCGCGGCCCGGCGGCCGACGCAGGAGCAGAGAAACCTGACGATAGGCCCAGGCTTGCTTGGTCAGATCGTCATAGATGATCAGCGCATCCTGGCCGAGATCGCGGAAATACTCGCCCATGGTGCAGCCGGCATAGGGCGCGATGAACTGCATGGCGGCGGAGTCGGCGGCGGCGGCAGCGACGATGATGGTGTGATCCATCGCGCCGAACTCTTCGAGCTTGCGCACCAGGTTGGCAATAGACGAGTTTTTCTGGCCTATCGCAACATAGATACACTTAACCCCGGTGCCTTTCTGGTTGATGATGGTGTCGACCGCGACCGCGGTCTTGCCGGTCTGGCGGTCACCAATGATCAACTCGCGCTGGCCGCGACCGATCGGCACCATGGTGTCGATGGCTTTGATGCCGGTCTGCACCGGCTGGTCGACCGACTGGCGGGCAATAACGCCCGGCGCCACTTTTTCGATCGGGGAGGTGCCGACGGCATCGATCGGGCCTTTGCCGTCGATCGGGTTGCCCAGTGCGTCGACCACACGGCCAAGCAGACCGGAACCCACCGGGACTTCCAGCACGCGACCGGTACAACGGACCCAGTCGCCTTCGGTCAGATGGGTGTAAGGGCCCAGTACGACCGCGCCGACCGAGTCCCGCTCGAGGTTGAGGGCGAGCCCGAAGGTGTCGCCGGGAAACTCCAGCATTTCATAATAGCGGGCGTCGGACAGGCCATGCACGCGCACGATACCGTCCGTCAGGCTGACGATGGTGCCTTCGGTACGGGCCTCCGTCTTCAGCTCGAACTGTTCGATCTTCTGTTTGATGAGATCGCTGATCTCGGAAGGATTCAGTTGCATGACCGTGTCCTGTTCACAATGGGCCTGTTCAATGGAGGCCCGTTCAGAATTGCAAAGCGTTGGAAAGCTGCTTGAGCTTGCCGCGGACCGAGTCGTCGATCACCAGGTCGCCGGCATGAATCTCGACGCCTCCGATCAGGTCCGGGTCTTGTTCCACCGTCAGCTCCACCTGAGCACCGAGTCGCCGCGCCAGGGCTGTGGCCAGCACCTGCTCCTGGTCGGCATCGACCGGAAAAGCGCTGCGGACCAGCACCTGGCGAACGCCCTGTGCGGCCACGCGCCGCTGCTCGTAGAGCTGGGCGATCTCGGGCAGTGCGGCGAGACGGGAGTTCTCTGCCAACAGTCTGACCAGGTTGCCGAGTTCAGCCGACATGGATTCGCCGCCGATCTGGATGATCAGGTCACGGAGACGCTCACGCGGGCAATTGGGATTGGCGATCTGGGCGGCCATGAGCGGGTCGGCCGCGGTTGCGGCAAGCGTATTCAGGCTCGCGGACCATTGGTCCACAGTGCCGAGTTCCTGCGCACGCTTGAACACCGCCTCCGCATAAGGCCGCGCAATGGTAGTGATTTCTCCGGCCATGGTTGGTCCTTTAGATCTGTCTGGCGAAGTCGTCGACGAGCGACTGATGAGCACGCACGTCGATTTCTTTCTTCAGGATCTTTTCGGCAGCGGCTACGGCCAGGGTCGCGACCTTTTCGCGCAGCTCTTCGCGGGCGCGATTGGTCTCGCGCTCGATCTCCGCCTGGGCGGCGGCAATCAGCCGCTGGCCTTCGGAGCGGGCGTCGACCTTGGATTCTTCGACGATCTCTCCGGCGCGCTTCTGGGCCTGGCTGAGGATCTCGGTGGCTTGGGCCTTTGCAGTGTTCAGGACTTCCTGAGCGCGCTGCTCGCCGAGACTCTTCTCCTGGTGCCCGCGTTCGGCGGCGGCGAGACCCTCGGCGATCTTTGCCTTGCGGTCGCTGAGCGCCTTGACGATAGGCGTCCAGACATAGGTCATAGTGAACCAGACGAAGACCCCGAAGGAGATCATCTGGCCGATGAGTGTCAGGTTGAAGTTCACTTGTATGCCTCGGGGTGCCTCGGGGTGCCTCTGAAGTTCCTTCAGGTCAGGCGCGTCCGATTCTTATGTCAGGCGGCGAACATCAGGTAAAGGCCCATGGCGATCGCGATGACCGGCAGCGCGTCCACGAGACCCATGACGATGAAGAACTGGGTACGCAGCATCGGGATCAGTTCAGGTTGACGGGCAGCGCCTTCCAGGAAACGACCACCGAGCACACCGATGCCGACGCCCGCGCCGACCGCGCCGAGGCCGAGCATCAGGCCCGCGCCGATGAATCTGATAGCAGTTGCGAATGCTTGTGCGACTTCGAGTTCCATGGGTAACTCCGGTGGTTGGTCAGGCGGTTGAGAATAAAGGGTGATTAAGGACTAGTGATGCGTCTGGTGGGCCATGTCGAGATAGACGACGGTCAGCACCATGAAGATGAATGCCTGGAGCGTGATGATCAGGATGTGGAACACCGCCCAGACGAACTGCAGGGCACCCGCGGTGAGCCCCAGCGCCCAGCCGCCGCCGAACATCAGTGCGATCAGGATGAAGATCATCTCACCGGCGTACATGTTGCCGAAGAGTCGCAGGGCGAGTGAGACCGGCTTGGAGAGCAGACTGATGCCTTCCAGAATTAAATTGGCCGGCATACCCCAAACGCCGAACGGCTGCAGGCTCAACTCACCGAGGAACCCGAAGACGCCTTTCATTTTAAAGCTGTAGTACAGCACCATGCCGAATACCACTAAGGCCAAGGCAAAGGTGGTGTTGGGATCAGTGGTGGGCACGACTCTGAGGAAGACGTGATGCGGATCGGCGCCAAAGATGGCCATTGATTGCCCGAACAGCCAGGGCAGCAGATCCACCGGAATCAGGTCCATGAGGTTCATCATGAAGACCCAGACGAAAATGGTCAAGGCCAGCGGCGCGACCAACGGGTTCTTGCCGGTGAATGAGCCACGGACGTTTTCGTCGATGAATTCGACAATCCATTCGGCGAAATTTTGCGCGGGTCCTGGAATTCCGGCCGTCGCCTGCTCAGCGACGCCGCGAAAGAAGCGGACGAAGAGCCATCCGAGCAGGATGGAAAAGAACATGGTATCGACATTGATGGCCCAGAAGCCCATCTCGGCCGCACCCTGGGCATTGTGCGCAAAACCGAGCCCATGCTCCGGATGCACGCCCAGGGTGAGATTGGTGAGATGGTGCTGGATATATCCTTGAGCGGTCAGCGTTTCAGCGGTCGACATCGATCATCTCTCAGTGCGTGTCTTGGGTGCCCGACCGGGCGCCGCACGGGTGCTCAGTTGGGCCGCAATCAAGGTGGAAGCGACCTGAATGACCAGGTAAGCAACCAACAGTGCCGGAACGTTCAGGCCGTCGAGCGTTGCAAATGCCACGCCGAAGAGACCGATTAAAACTACGAGCTTCGCGACCTCTGCGCCATAAATGTTCAGCAACAACCGACCTGGTTCCTGGGCGCGGTAGCCCCGGAAGACCAAGACCGCGAAGAGGAAGTTGGCGAACAGACAGGAACCAACGCCGATCATGACCGAGATCACCATCTCCCAACCGAAGGGGATGGCGATCAGCAATGCGCTCAAACCAAGAATGACTTGAACCTGCAGAGTCTTTTTGGCCAGCAGGGCATCTGCCTGTTGCATCGGATTCGGAACATGCTGCGAGGACTAATCCTTGCCGAACGCGCAGTATACGGGGTCAAAAATGTTGGGTCAACGCAAGAGAGACCGCGAGTTCCCTGGATCTAGCTTATTCTAATCATTGCAGAATACCGAACCCGGCAGCGGTGATCACTGAATGTGTGCAAGTATGCCGTCCAGTTCTTCCAGGCTGTGGTAGGCGATGACCAGCTTGCCGGTGCCGCGCGTGCCCTGCTGGATCTGGACGCGCGCCCCGAGGCGGTCGGCCAGATCGTCCTGAAGGCGGCGGACATTGGGGTCGAGATCCCGCTTGGCGTTCGGCTCCGGCGGGGCCTCGTCCGCCTGCTGCAGGCGGCGCACCAGCCGCTCGGTCTCCCGCACCGAGAGACCGCCGGCCACGACTTGCCGGGCGGCAGTGCTTTGCGCCGGGCCTTTGAGACCGAGCAGCGCACGCGCGTGGCCCATTTCGATTTGGGAGTGGTCGACCAGGGTTTTGACGTCGGGGTTCAGTTCCAGGAGCCGCAGCATGTTGGTCACCGTGGTGCGGGATTTGCCCACGGCCTCGGCGATTTGCTGATGGGTGAGCTGGAACTCGGTCAGCAGGCGCTCCAGAGCCCCGGCTTCTTCTAACGGATTGAGGTCGGCGCGCTGAATGTTCTCGATCAGTCCGATGGCCACCGCGGTGAGTTCGTCGCAATCACGGATGACAGCCGGAATGTCGATGAGCCCGGCCTGCTGGGAGGCCCGCCAGCGCCGCTCCCCGGCGACGAGTTCGTAGCGGTCCGCACCGATCGGCCGCACGACCACCGGCTGGATGACGCCCTGGGCGGCGATCGAATCCGCCAGCTCGCGCAGGGCATCCGCATCGAAATCACGACGCGGCTGATAACGGCCGCGTTGGATTTGTTCGAGCGGAAGCCGGGTGATGCGCTCGCCGATCGGGGATGCGGGATCAACGGGCGATGGCCGCTCGGTGCTCAGCGGCGCGACGGACACCGGGGGCAGGCGGGTCGCGCCGAGCAGGGCATCAAGACCGCGACCAAGGCCACGTTTTTTTTGCGGCGCATTGCCGGCTTCTTCCACGGGGTCCATCAGTCGGGCGCCTCAGGAGACAGGGTGACGTTTATGGTTGCGGCGCAGCACTTCGCTCGCCAAAGCCAGGTAAGAGACAGCGCCTTTCGAGACGGGGTCGTAGAGCAGGACCGACAGGCCGTGACTCGGGGCCTCCGCCAGGCGGACGTTGCGCGGGATAATGGTCCGGTAGACCTGATCGGTGAAGTGGGTGACAAGCTGGGTCGAGACTTGATTGGCCAGATTGTTACGCGGATCGTGCATGGTGCGCAGGATACCCTCGATCTGGAGCCCGCTGTTGCGGCTTTCACGGACCTGGGCGATGGTGTCGATCAGGGCGGAGAGTCCCTCCAAAGCGTAATACTCGCACTGGATCGGGATCAGCACGCCGTGAGCGGCAACCAGCGCATTGAGCGTCAGCATGTTGAGCGACGGCGGGCAGTCGATGATGATCAGCTCGTAGTCGTCAACGACCGTCGCCAGGATCTTGGCGAGTCGCCGCTCCCGGTCGGCGGAGCCGATCAGTCCGACCTCAGCGGCGGTCAGGTCGGCGTTGGACGGCAACAGGTCAAAGCCGGGGGCCGGTTCGGCGACGCGTTGCAGACAGGCCGCAAAGGGGATGTCGGACAGCAAGAGGTCGCAACTGGAGTGTTCAATGGTGTGCTTGTCGACCCCGCATCCCATGGTGGCGTTGCCCTGCGGGTCCATGTCGACCAGCAGGACACGCCGCTTCATGGACGCCAGGGCAGCGGCCAGATTGACGGCAGTGGTGGTTTTTCCGACCCCGCCTTTCTGATTGGCAACGGCGATAATACGGACCATGGCAGGATCACTCACAGCGGATCTCAATGAGGTGGCGGTCGCCTTCAAGGAACGGCACGCACAGGGGGTGCACGGTCAGGTTAAGGTCGCTGAGCGCCGGGTTGCGGAGCTCGTCGTGCGGATAGCGACCCTTCATGATCAACAAGCGCCCCGGACGGTCGAGCAGGGGGGCCGCCAGCAGCTGTATCTCAGCGATCTCCGCGACGGCCCTGGTGACTATGGTACTGAATTTTCGCCCCGGCCGGTATGACTCGATGCGGCTGTGCACGGCCTCGACCTGGGTGAGGCCAAATTCCATGACGGCTTGGCGCACGAAACGGATCTTCTTGCCGCTGCCGTCGAGGAGGCAGTAGCGGCGGTCCGGGTCGCAGAGGGCCAGCGGCAGTCCGGGTAATCCGGCACCGGTGCCGAGGTCGAGAACGGTGTCGCCGAACAGAAACGGGCGGATTGCGAGGCTGTCGAGCAGATGTCGGGACAGTTGCTCGTCGGGGTCGCGCACCGCGGTGAGGTTGTAGGTGCGGTTCCAACGGGCCAGCAGTTCAAGGAACGCGAACATCCGGTCGATCTGGCTCGGGGTCAGCGCGATGCCGAGCGCGGCGGCGCCGTCGGTGAGTCGCGCCCGCGGTGGGACGGGCAGGGTGGGGGCCATGCTCGGGTCTTTGTTCAGGTCGGGAGCGTCTGGATTCCGGATCACGCGCTGTGCCGCTTCAGGTGGATCAACAGCAGTGACACCGCGGCGGGCGTGACCCCAGGTATCCGGGCCGCCTGACCAAGGGTGGTCGGGCGCACCCGGGTGAGCTTTTCGCGGACCTCGGTGGAAAGCCCGCGGACTCCCGAGAAGTCGAAGTTTGGCGGGAGCGACTTGGATTCCTGATCTCGGGAGCGGTCGATTTCCGCTTGCTGACGAACGATGTAGCCGTCGTAGTGACAGCGAATCTCGATCTGCTCGGCAACCACCGGATCGACGGGCAACTCCGGCTCGCCGGTCAGACGGACGATGCCGCGATAGTCGACCTGCGGTCGGGCCATGAGGTCAAGCGCGCGAATCTCACGCCGCAGGGGCTCGCCGAGGACGGCGATTTGATCGGCCAGCGGGACGGCGTCAGGCCGGACCCAGGTGTCGCGCAGCCGCTGCTGCTCGCGGGCGATGGCTTCGCGCTTGCGGTCGAACGCCCGCCATTGCGCCTCTGCGACCAGGCCAAGCCCGTAGCCGATCTCGGTTAGCCGCTGATCGGCGTTGTCTTCCCGCAGCAACAGGCGGTACTCCGCCCGGCTGGTGAACATCCGGTAAGGCTCCGTGGTGCCGCGTGTGATCAGGTCATCCACCAGGACACCAAGGTAGGCCTGATCCCGACGCGGGTACCAGGGATCGCGGCCGAGCACGCGCAGGGCGGCATTGGCTCCGGCCAGGAGCCCTTGAGCCGCCGCCTCTTCGTAGCCGGTGGTGCCGTTGATCTGACCGGCGAAATAGAGGTTCTCGACCGGCTGGGTCTCAAGGGTTACGGCGAGGTCGCGCGGGTCGAAGAAATCGTACTCGATGGCGTATCCCGGACGGGTGATGTGGGCGTGCTCGAAGCCGAGCATGGATCTGACCAGGGCCTGCTGGATGTCGTAGGGCAGGCTGGTGGAAATGCCGTTAGGATAGACCTCATGGGTGGAGAGCCCTTCCGGCTCAACAAAGATCTGGTGGCTCGATTTGTCGGCGAAGCGCACGATCTTGTCTTCGATGGAGGGGCAGTAGCGCGGGCCGATCCCCTCGATCAGACCGGTAAACAGGGGCGAACGCGACAAGCCGGAGCGAATCACGTCATGGGTGCGCGCATTGGTCTGGGCGATGAAGCAACTCACCTGGCGCGGGTGATCGGCCACGCTGCCCATGAAGGAGAACACGGGGGTCGGCTGATCGCCCGGTTGCTCCTTGAGTTGCCGATAATCGATGGTGCGGCCGTCGATGCGCGGCGGCGTCCCGGTCTTGAGCCGCGCGACCCGGAACGGCAGCTCGCGCAATCGGCGGGCGAGGGCATTGGCCGGTGGATCGCCAGCACGGCCGCCCTCATAATTGGCAAGACCGACATGGATGCGGCCGGCTAGAAAGGTCCCTGCGGTCAGAACGACGGCCCGCGCCTTGAAACTGAGTCCCATCTGGGTGCGAACACCCTGGACACGACTCTTGCCCCCATATTCCTCCAGAAGCAGATCGTCAGCGGCCTGCTGGAAGATCGAGAGGTTCGACTGTCCCTCACAGGCGGTGCGGACGGCCGCTTTGTACAGTGCACGATCCGCCTGTGCACGCGTGGCCCGCACGGCTGGCCCCTTGCTGGCGTTGAGGATACGGAACTGGATACCGGCGCGGTCCGCGGCCTGGGCCATGAGGCCACCGAGCGCGTCGATCTCTTTTACCAGATGACCCTTGCCGATGCCGCCGATGGCCGGGTTGCAGCTCATACTGCCGATGGTGTCGGTGCTGTGGGTGAGCAGGAGGGTGCGCACACCCAAACGCGCGGCGGCCAGGGCCGCCTCGGTCCCGGCGTGTCCTCCGCCAATGACGATAACGTCATAGTGATCGGTCGCAAACATGGTAAAAATCATCGCACAAGCTCAGCGAAGGTGGCAGTTTACTCTAAGTCGACCGCTACAAGACGCTGGAATGTCGGCGGTTTTCGGAGGCATCCCGGCCACCGGGGACCACCGGCAAGGCACCGGCCAAGAACGACACGCACAGAGACCACATGCCGCAATCGACCCCGCATCCGCAGGTGAAGCTGATCGAAACCCTCCTCGATACGGCGGGCACCATTATTCTGGGTAAGGAACACGAGATCCGCTTGGCGGTGACCTGCCTGCTGGCGCGGGGCCACCTCCTGATTGAAGATTTGCCGGGGGTGGGCAAGACCACGCTGGCCCACCTGCTGGCGCGGTTGCTCGGGCTGCAGTATTCACGTATCCAATTCACCAGCGATCTGCTGCCGGCGGATGTGGTCGGCGTGTCCGTCTTCGAGCGGGGGACCGAGTGTTTTCGTTTTCACCCTGGTCCGGTATTTGCGCAGTTGGTGCTAGCCGATGAGATCAACCGGGCGACGCCGAAGGCGCAGAGCGCGCTGTTGGAGGCCATGGAGGAGCGGCAGGTCACGGTCGACGGCGAGACCAGGCCACTGCCCGCGCCATTTTTTGTCATTGCGACCCAGAACCCCTCCTACCAGGTCGGCACCTTTCCACTTCCGGAGTCCCAGTTGGATCGTTTCCTGATGCGCATCCGCCTGGGTTATCCGGCCACGGCACAAGAGAAGGAGTTGCTGGCCGGAGAGGATCGCCGGGCCATGGTGCTGCAGCAGTCAGCGGTGTTGTCCGCGACCGAGATCGCTACCCTTCAGACGGCGGTTGGTCACGTCCATGTGGCGGCCCCACTGATCGACTATTGTCACGGAATCCTGGCGTTCAGCCGGCGTTGCGAACGGTTCGTCCATGGCCTCTCGCCACGAGCCGGGGTCGGGCTGTTGCGCGCGGCAAAGGCGTGGGCACTCCTCGACGGGCGTCATTTCCTGATCCCGGAAGATATTCAGGCGGTATTGCCGGCTTGCGTCATTCATCGCTTGATCGGCAACGATGGGACCGGGCGGCTCGACCACGACGAGGTGTCAACCTTGATCCTGACGGCGGTTGCGGTACCGTGACCTTCGAACGCCAGATGCATCGGTTTCGGCCTGCGCCTATAACCGACAGCGAGCACCCCAAGGCGAGGCGCAGGGTCGAGTCGCTGCGATCCGCCGTGAAGCGGATGTTCAAAGGGCTCCTGCGCAAAGCGCCGATGGGCAAGGATGGGGTCGCACGCATTGCGGCCAGGCAGATCTATATTCTGCCGACCCGCATTGGCATGCTCTATGCCACAACTGTCTTGGTGATGCTGCTGGGTTCACTGAATTATCAGAATAATATCGGTTTGCTCTTCGCGTTCTTTATGGCGTCGGTGGGATTGGTGGCAATGCACCATTGCTGGTATAACCTCCTTGGATTGGCCATTTCAGTGCGCTCGGGTCCCGCGGTGTTTGATGGCGCCGCGGCCCTGTTCGAGGTCACCTTGAGCAATGAGCGGGCAGGGTCACGCTACGATCTGCGCTTGAGCGGAGGTCTGGATGCGAGCACCCCTGTCTATCTCAATGCGCACGACCAACGGGGCATCGTTTTCGCGCAACCAACGCGCCGACGCGGTCTGCTGTGGCTGACGGATCTCGAGGTCGAAACCCGACACCCGATGCACCTGTTTCGCGCCTGGTGCTACGCGCGGGGGCAGGCGAGCGTTCTGGTCTATCCTCGCCCGGCGGTCGCGGCACCGCCGCCTGTTCAGGACAGTGGTGATACGCACCGACCGGCCGCGCGAACCGGGGAAGGCGCGGATGACTACATCGGCAGCCGTGAGTATCGCCACGGCGATTCGACCCGACATCTGGATTGGAAAGCCTTTGCGCGCCAACGTGGTCTGGTGGTCAAGCAATTCGGCGGCGATGATGGACTCGAGGTCTGGATCGACTGGGCGGCGTTGCGTACGCCCGATGCGGAAGAACGTATTCGGCTATTGACGCGACAGGTGCTGGATGCCGAGGCGGCAAACCTGCGGTTCGGGATGAGACTGCCGGGCACCGAGATCGGCCTCGCCAGCGGCGCCAGTCAGATGCAGCGTTGTCTGCGCGAACTCGCACTTTTTGATGATGGCCAAACAACACCTCCTCCCCATTGACGAACAGCCTGAGCGTTATCAAACGCTCGCGCTGGTCATGACGGTAAGCACGGCCTACCTGCCGCTGGCGCGTTACCTGAATTGGCGCGTCACGGCATTCGTCGCTTTGGTACTGCTCCTGCGGTTTGCCGCGGTGCGTTGGCCGGCCGCTGCTCCCGGCCGGTGGCTGTTGCTGACGTTGACCTTCGTCGGGGTGGCGAACTGCCTGCTGGCCAATCACACCCTGATCGGCAAGGTTGGCGGCACATCACTGCTTGCAACCATGCTGGCGTTAAAGTTGCTTGAATTGCGCGCGCGCCGCGACCATCGAATCAGCGCCATCGCGCTCTGTTTCGTGGTCGTGGTGCAGTTTCTGTTCGACCAAAGCATGGGATTGACGCTGTACTTGGGCGGCATTGCGTTCATGATTGTCGCGCTGCTCGTGGATTTGAACGGCGGTATGGGTTCAAACCCAATCCGCCGGGCCATGCCGGTGGTGCTGCGGATCTCCCTCCAGGCGCTGCCACTGACGGTCGTTCTGTTCGCGCTTTTCCCCCGACTGACAAGCCCGCTGTGGAGCCTTGGATTTGACCAGGATCGGGCAACCATGGGCATGAGTGAGTCGATGGAACCCGGCTCGATCAGCGAACTGGTGATCAACGGAGATCTCGCCTTTCGTGCGCGCTTTGACCAACGTCCGCCAAGGTCCGATCAGCTCTATTGGCGCGGCTTGGTGCTTTGGGAGGTCGATAACCGGAAATGGTCACCGGGACGCGCCGGTCAGTATCAACCAGCCGACCCCGAACTGACGCAAGCGGCGGAGCGAATCGATTACGAGATTGTGCTTGAACCTTCCCAACAGCGCTGGATGTTCAGTTTGGATCTCCCGATCGAACATCCGCCGAATACCGTGCTGAGCGGTGACTTTCAATTGCTGTCGGATCGCCCCATCACGACGGCGAAACGCTATCGGCTCACTTCTGCTCTCGATTTTCGGACTGCGGTACCCGTCGAGGCCGAGCAGCGCTATGCCCTGCGCTTACCGGCAAACACGAGCGCGCGGATGCATGCGATCGTCAAGGAGTGGCAGCTCGAAACAGATTCAGATTGGGCGCTGGTCCAAAAGGGGTTGGACTTTTTCAACCGTGAGGAATTTCATTACACGCTGTTACCACCGAAGCTTGGGGCCAATCCCTGGGATGAATTCCTTTTTGAAACACGCAGCGGCTTTTGCGAACACTATGCCGGGAGCTTCGCGGTGTTGATGCGGATCGCCGGCCTGCCGTCGCGGGTCGTCCTCGGTTATCTCGGCGGTGAGCCCAATCGCATCGGCGGCTATCATTTGATCTGGCAGTCGGATGCGCACGCCTGGGTTGAGGTGTTGATCGCCGGACGGGGATGGGTACGGGTCGATCCAACGAGCGCTGTAGCCCCATCCCGCGTGGACAATCGCGGTGCATCCCGCTTGCTCGGGGCCTACACACCGGCTCGCTTCCACATCGATTCCAGCGGAGTCCTGTCGATCGCGATTCGTCAGTTACGGTTGCTGGCCGATAGCATTGATGCCGCCTGGCAGCGTTCGATCCTGGACTATTCAGCCGCCGAGCAAACCCGCCTGCTCGATCGGTTGGGGCTGGCGGACTACGGGGAATTCGCACTGGCAGGGATCATGGTGACCGCGGTCACCGTGGTCATGGGACTGATTCTCGTCGGCCTGATTCGTCAACCCGACGCGATCGATCCGGCCACTCACTGTTTTGCCTTACTGTGTCGCCGATTGGCAGCGGTTGGGTTGGTAAGGCACGCGCATGAAGGACCGCTTGATTTCGCCGCCCGCGTCGCCGTCGCTCGGCCTGACTTCGCACCGAGGGTCAACGCGATTACTGACCTGTATATCCGCGGACGCTACATGCCGAACCCGACAGCCGCGGATATTCAGAGCCTCTCTCGACTGGTTAAAGCGTTCGTCCCGACAAAACAGAGACGATCATTTTCCGATACAAAACGTAGAAAATATTTTGCCTAAGAGATCATCCGAAGTGACTTCTCCGGTAATCTCTCCGAACGCGTGTTGAGCGTCCCGAAGTTCCAGGGCGACGACTTCGGGTCCTAATCGTGTTTCGAAAGACACTTTGGATGAATGCAGTGCGGTCAAACCTCGCCGTAGCGCATCCAGATGCCGACGACGCGCGACAAAGGAGCCTTCACCAAGCCCCTGCACCCCAGACGTTGCGCGCAGGTGTCGCCTCAGGTCATCGATTCCAGCCCCGGTCAACGCGGATATCGAGATCTCAATGAATCCGTGAGTATTTACTGGGGCAGGGAGGGGTGTAACCAGATCGATCTTATTGCGGATCAAGGTCACTTTTGCAGCTTGAGGGAGCCCACTGAGTTCCTCGCTGTCGAGGCCCAGGGAGCCATCGTAAACCCAAAGGATCTGATCCGCTTTGCCTAATTGTGCTCGGGCGCGCCGCACGCCTTCCTGCTCGACCAGTTCCTGGGTTTCCCGGATACCAGCCGTATCGATGACCGTGACCGGGAGGCCCGCGATCTCCATATTGCAGCGTAGCAGATCGCGGGTCGTACCGGGGACTGGTGTCACAATAGCCGCATCGTATTGAACCAGCGCATTGAGCAGGCTCGACTTACCCGAGTTCGGGCGGCCTGCGATCACCACGTGCAGGCCATCACGAATGCGTTCGCCTTGATGCGCCTCAAACAACACCTGATCGGTTGCGACGATTAAAGCAATGAGCCGTTCACGCAGATCGCGCGATAAGTTATCGTCAATATCTTCTTCTGGAAAATCAAGGGTCGCTTCAACGCCAGTGCGAAGACGAACGAGATCGTCCACTAATGCGTGGACCCGCCTGGAAAAGGCCCCTTGAAGACTACGCATCGCGAGCCTGGCGGAGAGACTGGTGGTGCTTTCGACAAGATCCGCAATGGCTTCCGCCTGCGTCAGATCGAGTTTCCCATTCAAAAATGCGCGTTCCGAGAACTCACCTGGTCTGGCGGGGCGAGCACCAAGTTCAAGACAACGGGAGAGCAGGAGGTCCAGCACTACTGGACCGCCATGTCCCTGGAGTTCCAGCACATCCTCACCGGTGAATGAGCGTGGCCCCGGAAAAAAGAGGGCGATGCCTTCATCAATCGGTTGACCTGTGCTCGCGAGAAAACCGCAAAAGCTCGCGCGACGCGGACGTAGCGCGCGAGCCGTCACCGCAAGCGCTATCGCCCGTGCATCAGGGCCGCTGACACGAACCACGCCAAGACCGCCGACCCCAGGTGCCGTGGCAATAGCAGCAATGGTATCGGCGGTCATTTACGCGATTTGTGATCCTGGCAAGATGAAAGTCAGCGGTTGCGTTTGGCTGCTTCCTTATCGATATTCCGTGTGATATGCCACTGTTGAGCAATCGATAGCAAGTTGTTGACGGTCCAATACAGCACCAACCCGGCGGGGAAAAATGCGAAGAAGATCGTAAACACGAACGGCAGGCTCATCATGACCTTTGCCTGGATCGGATCCGGTGGCGCAGGGTTCAGTTTCGACTGCACAAACATGGAGATGCCCATGATCAGCGGCAGGACGAAATAGGGATCGGGGGCTGACAGGTTGTCGATCCAGAGAATGAACGGTGCTTGGCGAAGCTCGACACTTTCAAGCAAGACCCAGTACAGAGCGATAAAAACCGGAATTTGTACCAGGATCGGTAAACAGCCGCCGAGCGGGTTTATCTTCTCCGTTTTATACATTTCCATCATCGCCTGGTTCAGACGTTCCTTATCATCCCCATACCGGTCCTTCAGCGCTTGCATTCGCGGCGTTATCTGCCGCATCTTTGCCATGGACTTATAACTGGCTTCGGAGAGCTTATAGAAAGCCAGCTTGATCAGGATGGTGAGAACGACGATCGCCCAGCCCCAGTTTCCGACGATCGTGTAGATCATGTCGAGGAGCCAATGGATCGGCTGAGCAATCACTGTCAGCCAACCGAAGTCTACCGTGAGTTCCAGACCAGGCGCGACCGCTGCCAGCGTTGATGGAAGTTTCGGTCCGATGTAAACCTGATTGGTAAACGTATGCGTCGCGCCGGCGTTGACGACAACAGGTGGGCTGTACTTGCCGATGATGTAGCGTGAGCCGTCCAGGACATTCGTGTAAAACGTCTCGCTAACGCCCCGCGGTGGTATCCAGGCGGACATGAAATAATGCTGGATCATTGCGACCCAACCGTCGGTGACAGAGCGATCGAGCTTTTGCTCGCGCATCTGATCGAATGAGATCTTGGTGTATTTATCTTCTGGGGTGTAATAGACCCCGCCGGTGTAGGTGCTGACAAAGCGCGATGCATTCGGGTCGATCAAATCGGTACGCTGTAACTGGGCGTACTCGCGAGCGATCAACGGTTGGACAGAATTGTTCAGCACTTCCTGGGTCGACTCGACGACATAACTCCCGCGCTGGAACCGAAGGTTCTTCCGAACCTGGACGCCGTTGGGAGAGGTCCAGGTAAGCGGCACCGTCAGCGATGTCTGGCCGGGCTCCAGTGTGTATTGGCTGGACTCGGTGGTGAACAAGGCTTCATGGGTCGGCAGAGAATCGGAAGCCGAGCCGATCAAACCGGACTGCACCACGAACATGTTCGGCGTGTCGGGTTTCAAGAGACGAAACTTCACGTCCGGCTCTTCGGGAGCTAACGCATACTCGGTCAGCCAGGCGCTGGCGATGGTTCCGCCCTTGGTCGAAATTTCGACCTTCATCAGGTCCGTCTGGACCGTGATGATCCGGCCTGAATCACCGGTCGCAGGACTCGTAGAGACAGGTAGAGCGCTGCTAGGTGGTTTGGGTGTCTCATTTTGAAGGCCAGGGACGCCCTCGGATCCGCCAGGAGATGTCGCGGGCTTTTCAGTGGTCGAGGCGAGTTGGCGGGCAGTGGTGGCGGGCCCGTAGTCCTGCACCCACGCCTGATAGATCAGCAGTGAGACTGCGGCGAGCGAAAAAATTAGGATTAAGCGGATATTATCCATGGGTTGTCACTGCTTCTTCGTCGGAACAGGATCGCATCCGCCGGGGTGCCAGGGATGGCATCGCAACAGTCGGAGGACAGCCAGATAAGCCCCCTGCAACAGGCCGTAGCGGTCGATGGCCTCGATGGCGTACGCGGAGCAAGATGGGTAAAACCGACAGTGCGGTCCGATCACCGGGCTGATCAGATACTGATATGCTCGGACTAACCAGATCAGGGCTTTACCCATGACGCATTCCTGATGGAGTTCCACGCCTGGCCCAGCGCGGAAAAGAGGGTTTTACTGGTCGAATTCGGTGCCTTGGCTGTCGCTAACACCACGATATCGACCGCGGGTAACTCTGAGCCGTGGATTCGAAAGCTCTCACGGGCAATGCGCTTGAGTCGGTTGCGATCGTAAGCGCGTCGGGCATACCGCTTGGACATCGCAAGTCCTAGTCGAGGGCTGCCCAGATCGTTAGGACAGGCGAACACTAGGAAAACGCCGACACCGAAGCGGAATCCACCTTTGAGGACTCGTTGGTACTGAAGTGTATTGACGAGCCGACGGGTCCGCGGCAGGCCGAGAGGATTATCGAGCGGCACGCGTGCGTTGAAGCCGATCGGGTTCCCTTACGTCGTTGCTTTACGGCGTTAAGCGGACTCGGCCCTTCGCCCGTCGCGCGCTGAGGACTTTGCGGCCGTTTCTGGTTGCATTACGTGCACGAAAACCGTGGGTGCGCGCGCACTTGATGCGACTTGGCTGGTAGGTACGTTTCATGGTGGTCTCTAGGGCGTGCGTTCTGGCGCTACTATGACGCGCTCGGAAAAAGACTTCGAAATTTAAACGGTTTCAAGGGAGATGTCAACGACTTCAAAGTCGCATGGGCGTTGCTCTTCCTGTGGATAACTTTCGCACTCAGGGCTAGACTTGCAATCTGCGGCTTGGTTTGGCGGCTCAAGACTCTTGGGCTGAGCCAGGCTTTACCTGAATTTGGACGATCGCACCGCACCAGGTTTTCTTCATAGGGTCCGGCAGCGATCAACGTAGGGCAATATTGGGTGGATTATGGATTTGTGGCAACAGTGTGTCTTGCGGTTGAAGGGGGAGTTGACGGCGGCAGAATTCAACACCTGGATTCTGCCACTGCAGGCACGATGTGAAGGTGAGGTTCTTCGATTGTTCGCGCCGAATAAGTTCGTGCAGGATTGGGCACGACAGCACTACGAGGAGCGTTTGATCGAGTTCGCCCGGCATGCCAGTAACGGCGCGGTCAACCGGATCCGGTTCGACGTCGGGGGGATCGACAGGGCCGACAACACGGCAACACCTGTGCCCGTTGAGACGGTCGACGACCCGGAGCGGTTTGTGGAGCGACGGACGGAGTCGAGGCTCAATCCGGACTTTAGTTTCGATACCTTTGTGGAAGGTAAGTCGAATCAGCTTGCGCGGGCCGCTTCAATGCAGATCAGCCAATCGCCGGGGGTGGCCTATAATCCGCTTTTTATTTATGGGGGTGTCGGACTTGGCAAGACGCATTTAATGCATGCTGTAGGAAATATGCTGTTGGAGAGAAATCCGACGGCGAAAGTGGCCTATTTGCATTCGGAGCGTTTTGTTGCTGAGATGATCAGGGCATTGCAGAACAATCGAATCGACGAATTCAAGAAAACCTATCGCTCGTTAAATGCACTATTGATCGATGATGTGCAGTTTTTTGCGGGTAAGGAGCGATCTCAAGAAGAATTTTTTCATACGTTTAATGCCCTGTTTGAGTCACGGCAGCAGATTGTACTATCAAGCGACAGATTTCCGAAGGAAGTGGTAGGGCTCGAAGAGCGACTGAGATCTCGATTCGGCTGGGGGTTGACGGTCTCTATCGAGCCACCGGATCTGGAAACAAGTGTGGCGATCCTGCAGAGCAAGGCGAGTTTGCTCGGCGTATCGCTACCGGAAGATGTCAGTTTCTTCGTTGGCCGGCGGATTCGGTCCAACATCCGTGAGTTGGAAGGGGCGCTTCGTCGGCTCGTGGCAAACGCGCAATTCATGGGTCGTGCCATTACGGTGGAATTTGCAAAAGAGGCGCTGCGGGATATGTTGGCAGCGCAGGACAAGCGCGTTACTATCGAAAGCATCCAAAAGGCTGTTGCAGAGTATTATAAAATCCGAACATCGGATTTGCTGTCGGCTAAGAGAAATCGATCGATCGCTCGGCCAAGACAGATCGCGATGACGCTGGCAAAAGAACTGACCAAGCATAGTTTGCCGGAGATTGGAACCGCGTTCGGTGGGCGGGATCATACAACGGTGCTGCATGCAACCAGAAAGATTAAGGAGTTAAAAGAAAGTGATTCTGCCGTTGAAGAGGATTATCGAAATCTGCTGCGTGGGCTGTCGTGAAAGCTGTGGATAAGATGGGAGCAAGGTTCGTAGAGTTGGGGTTGGCGTTTTTGATCACGTGTTATGCACAGATTTCAAGCATCGATATCAAGCGTCAGTTTGATGCGTATCTAGCTGTAATTTCTGCGGAATTCGGTTTTGATAACATACCCACAACCCTTATTACTATTACTTTTTTAGAATATATACAGAGTAGAAGAGGTTAAATGCATGGATATCACGGTCAACAGGGAACATTTGCTTCCGATTCTCAACAAGGTGGTGGGGGTCGTGGAACGCAGACAGACATTACCGATCTTAGGGAACCTTTTGGTTTCCGCTGAAGAAGGTCAGGTGAATATTGTCGGTACTGATCTGGAGATTGAGATCCGATCCTCCAGTGAGGCTAAAGTGACCGAGGGTGGACGGGTAACCATCCCGGCAAGAAAGCTCTCGGATATTTGTCGGTCGCTTGGAGACGGTGCGGATATTCGTTTTAAGGTCACGGGAGATCGATGCGTATTAACAGCGGAGCGAGGGCGGTATGTGCTTGGCACGCTGCCCGCGGCGGACTTTCCTAGCGTTGAGGCTCAGCCTGCGCAAGAGACCTTCACCGTGGAGGAGGCGACTTTAAAGAGGTTGTTGGAAAAGACCGGATTTGCAATGGCTCAGCAGGACGTTCGGTATTATCTGAACGGGTTGCTGTTGCAGGTCGAGAAAGACGTCGTTAGGGCGGTTGCCACCGATGGACACCGGCTCGCCGCTTTTGAGAGTGCGTGTTCCCTGGATTTGAGTGAACAGCGTTCGCTGATCATCCCGTTCAAGACCGTGAACGAGTTGAGGCGTCAATTGGGTTTAGGGTCATCAAGTGTTCAGGTAGAGATAGGGGAGCGTTTGATCAGGTTCGCCGTGGGAAAGACCATGACAACGTCGAAACTTGTTGATGGTCGGTATCCGGAATATGAGCGGGTTATTCCGTCAGGGCTTTCGAAGGTGGCGTATGCTAACAAAGATGCGCTTAAGCGTGCGCTTGCTCGCACCGCGATTTTGTCAAACGAGAAGTATCGTGGCGTTCGACTGGTGTTTGAGCCGGATTTGCTTAGGTTGGTCGCGCATAATCCAGAGCAGGAGGAAGCGGTGGAGGAAATGGAGCTGGCTTACGTTGGGGAACCCACCACGATCGGATTTAACGTTTCTTATCTTTCGGATCTGCTGAACGCGGTGGACAGCGAGAGCGTGGAGGTTCGGTTTGAAGATGGCAATAGTAGTTCGCTCTGGAGGGGGAAGGATGCAACTGGGGAGACGTATGTGGTGATGCCGATGCGACTTTAGGACGCAATGTTGTCTGATAGGTATGGTTTGTAAGGTGTTTTGGAAGGAGATCTGGCTGTTGACAGGGCTCTGCGATTTGATGTTCCACGTGGAACATTGGTTGATGGCAAGATCTGCTGGATGGAACCCGTCCGATTGTTCCACGTGGAACATCGCGAAAAGCCGAAAATAGCGAACACAAACAAGCCGATTCGGTCTCTATCATCTATGGCAACCATCGGTCCTGCCATATTGTCGAGCAAACGTTTGAAATGACTTACGACTCAACCAACATCAAAGTGCTTCGCGGTCTAGACGCGGTCCGAAAACGTCCAGGCATGTATATTGGCGATACCGACGATGGTACGGGCTTACATCATATGGTGTTTGAACTCGTCGACAACGCGATCGATGAAGCGCTTGCTGGGCACTGTTCTGAAATCAAAGTCACTATCTATCGTGATGGCTCAGTCGGTGTGACTGACAACGGACGGGGGATTCCTGTCGATATTCATGCCGAAGAGAACCGGTCAGCAGCCGAAGTCATCATGACCGTGCTTCACGCCGGGGGTAAATTCGACGATAACTCCTATAAAGTATCAGGTGGTTTGCACGGTGTCGGCGTTTCAGTCGTTAACGCACTTTCCGAGCGGCTCCTGCTGCGGGTTTGTCGAGGCGGCAAGGCTTATGACCAGGAGTATCACCTTGGCGTTCCGCAATATCCGCTCAGGGAGATTGGCGAGACCCTGGAAACAGGAACTGAGGTGCGGTTCTATCCGTCTCCGGAGATCTTTTCAAACCTAAGTTTCCACTACGATATTTTAGTAAAGCGTCTTCGTGACCTATCATTCCTGAATTCCGGTGTGCGGATCATGCTCACCGAGGAAATGAGTGGGCGGCAAGATGTCTTCGAACATGAAGGCGGTATCGCAGCTTTCGTCGATTATCTGAACCGAAATAAGTCACCAATCCATCCATCTGTGATCTATTTTTCGGCCGAACGCAACTCAATCCAAGTAGAACTCGCACTCCAATGGAATGAGGGGTTCCAAGAAACAATTTTTTGTTTCACAAACAACATACCTCAGCGTGACGGAGGTACCCATCTTGCTGGTCTCCGCGCCGGACTAACCAGGACCTTGAACGGTTATATCGAACGCGAAGGCCTTGAAAAGACGCAGAAGGTCCGGGCGGTCGGTGACGACGCACGAGAAGGTCTGACCGCAGTATTGTCGGTGAAACTCCATGATCCAAAGTTCTCATCTCAAACAAAGGATAAGCTGGTTTCTTCCGAGGTGAAGGCGATCGTCGAGTCTCTTGTTGTAGACCACGTCAATGCATTTCTTGAGGAACAACCGAGCCAGGCGAAAATTATCGCTGGAAAGATGCTCGACGCAGCGCGTGCCAGGGAAGCGGCCCGTAAAGCTCGTGAAATGACCCGCAGAAAAGGCGTTCTCGATATCGCGGGATTGCCCGGAAAATTGGCAGATTGCCAGGAGAAAGATCCGTCGAAATCGGAGTTGTATCTTGTAGAGGGCGATTCTGCTGGAGGGTCAGCGAAGCAAGGTCGAGATCGCGGGTTTCAAGCAATCCTTCCATTGAAAGGAAAAATTCTAAACGTAGAAAAAGCGCGATTCGACAAGATGATCTCATCCGCCGAGGTGGGTACACTTATCACCGCCCTGGGTTGCGGAATCGGTCGCGACGAGTATAACCCGGATAACCTTCGATACCATCGCATCATCATTATGACGGATGCGGATGTGGACGGAGCCCATATCCGAACCTTGCTGTTGACCTTCTTCTATCGGCAAATGCCGGAGTTGATCGATCGTGGCTATATCTATATCGCTCAGCCGCCGCTCTATAAACTCAAGAAAGGGAAACAGGAGGACTATCTCTTGGACGATACGGAGCTCAACGCCGCAATGCTTCAAACGGCGCTGGATGGATCAAGCCTTTTTGTGTCGGCAGATGCACCTCCCTTGGCGAGTACCGCTCTTGAGACACTGGCTCGGGACTACCAGATATTTGCGGGAATTTCGCGCCGACTCTCAGTGCGTTATGATCCGATCTTTCTTCAGGAGTTAGTCCGTGCTCCGGTGGTCGATCACAATCTGCTGTCAGATCTAGAGCGGCTGGTCACATGGTGTAAAGACGTTGAGAACAGAATGAACGCTCAACATGAGAATATCTCGGCCCTGCGGTTTACACTGAAGAGTACAAAAGGTGATATCCACAAACCGGGACATTTAGAATTGGTTCGATGGGTCCATGGGATATCTGAAATCCGGCAAATTCCGCACGAGTTTTTTAATACCGCCGATTACGAGCGTATTTCAGGGTATGGAGAAAAAACTGCTGGACTTCTTGATTCGACCGCATATGTTTCACGCGGCGAGCGGACAACGTCTATTGCCGATATTGGGCAGGGTATCCGCTGGCTATTAACCGAAGCGCAACGCGGTTACAGCATTCAGCGCTACAAGGGTCTCGGCGAAATGAACCCAGAGCAGTTATGGGATACTACCATGAACCCTGAGTCGCGCAGACTTTTGAGAGTCACCATAGAAGATGCTGTATCAGCCGACCAGATATTTACGACGCTTATGGGGGATAATGTCGAGCCGCGACGTGAGTTTATCGAACGCCACGCATTGGATGTAGAGAATCTGGACGTGTAGTTCGACTCGATTGCGTCATCGCATCAGGGTGAGGGGAACTCAGGATTGGTTACATCGGCGGCGACTCATCTCCCCTCCAACGCTGATGTTGTCGATTCGATCCAATCTTCGGCTTCCCGGTTGATCTGAGACGCGGTTTTCCCTTGTGTCGCGATCTCCGGGCCGATGACTAGGTCGATTTCCCCCGGTCGTTTTAGAAAACTTTGCCGTTCCCAAAACATCCCGGCATTGTGAGCGATTGGCACGACAGGATATCCACTGCGCTCGGCAAGGACAGCGCCTCCGATGTTGTAGGCACGACGCTCACCCGACCGGACGCGCGTGCCCTCGGGGAAGACGATCACCCATTTCCCTGAGTTCAGAGATTTTTTTCCATCCTTCAGTAATCGCTTCATCCCCATCATCCCAGCAGCGCGATCAATGGCGATGGGCGAGAAGCTGTTCAACGCAGCACCAAACAGCGGCAACCGGAGCAGTTCTTTCTTAAGGACCCAGGTTTGCTCAACCGGTAAGAGCGCCCTCAACGCGATGGTTTCCCATGCGGATTGATGCTTACATAGCACGATGGCGTTGGTGGAGGGCAATAACTCCCATCCACGGACGTGATACCCAAGGCCACACGTGAGCCTTAGCGCTTCGAGATTGGACTTAGCCCAAAGCTGAGCAAGACGGGAGCGGCGTCGGTATGAGAGAACGCGGCCTACCACCACGATAGCGGATCCAAAAACGACAACTGAAAGGATGAGATAGAGCAGATAGATGAACGACCTCAAGATAGTCAAGCGTTTCTCCAACGATTCAACAGGTCATGTGTTGCCTCGTTCAGATTGGTAAAGACGCGAATACCGGAAAGCCTTCGCGAATGATCGAGCAAAGTCTGTTCACCCTTTCCTGTCCGTACGAGTATTGGCTCCATTCCGACGTTTCTCGCCGCTTCAATATCTGAAAACGAATCCCCAATAAACGGCAACCCCGTCAAGTCAAGATTGAACCGATCCTCGATTGCCAAAAGCAACCCCGGCTTTGGTTTTCGACAGTTGCAGTGATCGGTCGGACCATGCGGGCAAAAAAAGATCATCTCTACCCGGCCGCCTTGACGGGATAAGCAATCCTGCAGCTTTTTATGAATTCCGTTCAGAGCGGAAAGATCAAAAAGCCCACGGGCGAGACCGGATTGATTAGTCACGATCGCTATGCGAAATCCGGCTTGGGTCAGCCTTGCTATTCCGTCAATACTGCCGGCGATCGGATTCCATTCAGACTCGGACTTAATGTACTCATCCGAGTCCTCATTGATCACACCATCGCGATCTATCGCAACGAAACGTTCCACTGCCATACTCTACTGAAGGAAAGAAATATCTGCTACGTTGAGAAATAACCCCGCAAGCCGCATCAGTAGGCGCAGGCGGTTCTCCCGGATTTTCGCGTCATCATCCATCACGAGCACCTGATCAAAAAACGTATCGACTTCAACGCGTAGATCCGCAAGTGTCTGGAGTACAGCCTTATAATCGTTTCTCGCAACCAGCGGGCGAATCTCTATCTCCGCAGCGGCCACCCTCCGCCAAAGGCTCTCTTCAGCCGCCTCCGAAAAAAACGCGGCGTCGGGTGCCATCGAGCCGTCGATGACCATCCCGCTCTTAGCCACGATATTGCGAATACGCTTATTCGCGGCAACGAGTGACGGACATCCCGCTGCATTGCGAAACTGCTGCACCGCATGTATCTTGAGATCTAACCGGCTGATAACGGTTTCATTTGTCGCGATAACCGCATCCACCGTATCCAGGGAAATCCCTTGCTCTTGATAAAATCCTATAAGTCGGTCGAATACGTACTTTTGCACGCTATCCGCCGTACCTAAAGCGATCGTCGTTTGATCAAACCCCTGTTCCGCTGTCCTTAGCAATACACCCAGGTCCAGATCAAGCGGCGTTTCTATGAGAATTCGTAGCACCGCGATCGATGCCCTTCGCAAACCGTAGGGGTCTTTTGTGCCGGTTGGCTTCTGCCCTATTCCGAAGATACCCACCAAGGTGTCCAGCCGATCCCCAAGCGCAAGGATGATCCCACAGCGACCGGCAGGGAGCGAGTCCCCAGCAAAGCGCGGAAGGTACTGTTGCTCTAATGCGTCGCAAACCTCCTGATCTTCGCCCCGGTTTCTGGCATAATACTTGCCTATGGTCCCTTGCAGCGCGGGGAACTCAGCGACCATGGATGTCACCAGATCACATTTGGCGAGAAAAGCTGCACGTTCAACGTGTTTCGGGCTATCACCGAGTAGGCTGGAGATTTCCCTTACGAGTCTGACAACGCGCTGCGATTTCTCAGCAACGGAACCGAGCCGCTCTTGAAAGACGACGGTCTTGAGCCGGTCGAAATGGTCCTGCAGAGGTTGATCCAAGTCCTGTTCCCAAAAGAATTTCGCGTCACTGAATCGTGGTCGTATAACGCGTTCGTTCCCTAGTCGCACTTGTTCAGGAGCTTCGCTGACAATATTCGCGACAGCAATAAAATTCGGCAGCAGGTGACCAGCGACATCGCGAAGCGCAAAATACTTCTGATTTTTGCGCATCGTCTCAATCAGTACCTCGGCTGGTACTGCGAGGAACTGAGAATCAAAAGAGGCAAAAATGGCGACCGGCCACTCGACCAGCCCAGTCACCTCGTCCAGCAAACTCGCCGCCAGATCTGCTTTCATTTCGTGTTCGGACGCCAATGCCGCAACCTGGTTTTCAATTGCCGCTCGCCTGTCACTGAAAGATGGTTCAACATAGCCTTGCTCCCTCAGCAGTGCGGGGTAATGCGATGCGGTCGGCACGCGAATTGGCCCCGGGGCATGGAAGCGATGACCAAAGGTGACCTGCCCGATCGTGACGCCAAAGATCTCACCGCCAACGGTTTGCTCTCCAAGAATCATGCACACCCAGTGAATTGGCCGTACGAATTCGGCGCTCCCGTTTCCCCATCGCATGCGCTTTGCAATCGGCAGGTCGTTCAGGACTTTCTCGAAGATCCGCGGTAATAGCACCGCCGTCAGCTGGCCCTCATCCAATTTCTTGAAGACGAGCCATTCTCCTTTGTCGGAGCGCTCTCTCTCCAAGTCATCAAGGTCGACTCCACATGACTGCGCGAATCCGATCGCAGCCTTCGTTGCCTTGCCATTCAGGTCGAATGCTGCGGCTACTGAAGGACCTCTTCGAAAGCGCGCCTGCTCCGCCTGCCGCACAGCCACATCTTCCACGATGACCGCGAGCCGACGAGGCGTGCAAAACTGGAGCACCTTACCGTGATCGATTCCCTGTTCGTCGAGTTGTGCTGAAAGTCCCGCTGCTAAAGCGCCGGCCAACTCACGCAATGACGTCGGAGGTAACTCTTCAGTACCGATTTCAAAAAGCAATTCCTTATTCATTATCGAGTCACATCACGCGTTTCTTGATTGAGCATCGGAAATCCGAGCGATTCCCGCTTGGCATAGTAAGCTTGAGCCACGGCACGGGCTAAGGATCTGATCCGCAGAATAAACCGCTGCCGCTCGGTCACCGAAATGGCGCCGCGGGCATCCAGCAGATTGAACGCGTGAGAGGCCTTGAGTACCTGCTCGTACGCCGGCAAAGGCAGCTCTGCTTCGACGAGTCGCTGACTGATGCGTTCGCTGGCATCGAAAGCGCTAAACAGCGTGTCGACGTCCGCTTCTTTGAAGTTGTAGTTGGATTGCTCTACTTCGTTCTGATAAAAAACATCGCGATAGGTCACGACGCTGCCAGCAGATCGACCCCAAACGATGTCATACACGCTCTCGACGGATTGCAGGTACATAGCAAGCCGTTCGAGGCCGTAGGTGATTTCCCCGCTGACTGGTCGGCAATCCAATCCTCCCACTTGCTGAAAATAGGTGAACTGAGTGACCTCCATGCCGTTTAGCCAGACCTCCCAGCCGAGGCCCCAAGCACCTAGGGATGGCGACTCCCAGTTATCCTCCACGAACCGGATATCATGAACAAGCGGATTGATGCCGAGATACCTGAGGGACTCGAGGTAAAGATCCTGGATGTCCAACGGTGACGGTTTCAATAACACCTGAAACTGATAGTAGTGTTGTAGACGGTTGGGGTTTTCTCCGTAGCGCCCGTCGGTCGGACGTCGTGAAGGTTGAACGTATGCGGCCCGCCAAGGCTCTGGTCCGATGGCGCGCAGGAACGTCGCGGGATGAAAGGTACCTGCCCCAACCTCCATGTCGAGTGGCTGAACAACGACACATCCTAAGCTGGCCCAATAACGCTCAAGTGCAAAAATCATGCCTTGGAACGTGGAAACATCTGCCGACTCCAACTTCAAGGTATACCACCATTGCTTACCGAACTGCGAAGAGCGAAAGTATATCTGTAAGCTGGATCCTAGAACCAGTTTTCCAGCCCTTGACCGATATTCCAGTCGCTGCGCGACGCCCTAAAACGGGGCGTCCTGCACCAAAAAGGTCCAGCTTGGTGCGTCAATGGCAGCAGTCTGCCCTGTTGCCGATCCGAACGTCGGACCGCACCCGAAAGCAGACGGTCAGAATCCCCGCCCAGCGGCCGGAAAACAGACTCTTGCCGGTACCATCCGGGATTGCCTTCCTGTCAAACCGGCATCATCGGCACCGACACCTACCGACACTTTAGGTTCCTTGCTACGATCCGGTTTTATAAGACATGGCCCGATAAATGCAGCATATCGCACGCCTGCCGACTTTCCCCAAACGACAACCCTGAGCGATGTTCCTGGCTCGTGCAACGGACAGGGGCCCGCCGGACGGGTCCAGCATGCAGCGCTGCCGCTGGCCTGTTACGCTCCGCTGCTGGGGGATGCGGCAGTCGGCAAATCGAAACGACGCGACGCTACCCATACGGCGTGCCCATTTTTCAGCACTGGAGAGAAATCCATGGCAGATGTCTTGAAGATGATCAAAGAACATGAAGTGAAGTTCGTCGATCTTCGCTTTACGGACACACAGGGAAAGGAACAGCATGTGTCGATGCCTGTATCCCAGATCGACGAGGATATGTTCAAGGATGGAAAAATGTTCGACGGGTCGTCGATCGCCGGCTGGAAGGGCATCGAAGAATCGGACATGGTCCTGATGCCGGAGGCGGCGACAGCGGTGATGGACCCGTTCTCCGATGAGAATACGCTGATCATTCGTTGCGATATCCTCGAGCCGAACACGATGCAGGGCTACGAGCGCGATCCGCGATCGGTCGCCAAGCGTGCTGAGGCTTATCTCAAGTCCACCGGCATCGCTGACGTCGCCTTTTTTGGCCCGGAACTCGAATTCTTTGTGTTCGATGACGTCCGGTGGGGCTCGGACATGAGTGGCTGTTTCTATAAGGTCGACTCTGACGAGGCCGAGTGGAACTCCGAGCGCGTTTTCGAAGACGGCAATATGGGCCACCGGCCTGGCGTCAAGGGCGGCTACTTCCCGGTTCCGCCGGTCGACTCGCTCAACGATCTGCGTGCCGCGATGTGTCTTGCCATCGAGGAAATGGGCGTCCCCGTGGAGGTTCATCATCACGAAGTTGCTACCGCTGGGCAGTGCGAAATCGGGACCAAGTTTGCTCCGCTGGTCGAGCGCGCGGACTGGACGCAGATCCAGAAATACGCTGTCTGGAACGTGGCTCACGCCTACGGCAAGACGGCGACCTTCATGCCGAAGCCAATGGTTGGCGACAACGGCACCGGGATGCACGTCCATCAGTCACTTGCGAAAGACGGCGTGAATCTGTTCTCCGGAGACAAGTATGGTGGTCTTTCCGAGACCGCGCTTTACTACATCGGGGGTATCATCAAGCACGCGCGGGCACTGAATGCCTTCACGAATGCGTCGACGAATTCCTACAAGCGTTTGGTCCCGGGTTTTGAAGCGCCGGTGATGCTTGCGTACTCGGCGCGCAACCGTTCCGCGTCAATTCGTATCCCGTTCGTGTCCAGCCCTAAGGGGCGTCGGATCGAAGTGCGCTTCCCGGATTGTACCGGCAACCCCTATCTCTCCTTCTCTGCGATGATGCTCGCCGGCCTCGATGGGATCATGAACAAGATCCATCCAGGCGATCCGATGGACAAGGATCTGTATGACTTGCCTCCCGAAGAGGAAAAGGCGATCCCGACCGTCTGCCATGCCCTGGACATGGCGCTGACCGCGCTTGATCAGGATCGGGAGTTCCTGACGACGAGCGGTGTGTTCACGGATGATCTGATCGACGCTTACATCGGCCTCAAGATGAAGGAAGTCACCCGCCTGCGGATGACGACGCATCCGGTCGAGTTCGATCTTTACTACAGCCTCTGATCCGAAGGCTTTTGATCAGCAACGACCTAAGGCGAAAGCCGGGGAATCCTGTATCAGATCGCGAAGGATGTGCGTCCGCAGTGAAGCGCGCCGATAGGAACATAGCTGGGCTATGCGACTGTCGGCGCGGTGCGGCAGGCGGGCGCGAAGACCAGCGGGGTGGTACAGGATTCGACAGAAATCGCCAAAAGGCATCAATGCCGTGTTGAGTCGTCGCAAAGACTCGTCTATGCTTGGGGGTATGTTCAGGGTTACACACATCATCCTGCTCTCCGCTTTCCTCCTCCCGATTTCCCCAGTGGCGTTCGGGAAGGTTTTCAAGTGGGTCGATTCCGAAGGGCGTACCCAGTTCTCTGACCGTCCACAACCGGACGCGCAAGCAATCGACCTGAAAGGTGCCGGTGCTTCGGATAGCACCGGTGAATCAGCAAGCGTTGACGGCGCAGCGTCTCAATCCGTGCTTGGTCCCTACACGGCGTTCGAAGTCGTTTCTCCCGAACCAAATCAAACCTTACGTCTGGCACAGCAAAACTTGCCCGTCAGTTTGATTATCGACCCCCCGCTAATGCCTGGGCATCAGCTCAATCTCGTGATGGACAGTGTCCCTATTGCTGTCGATCAGGCCTCCGCAACGCAAATGAGCCTGACGGACGTGCCTTGGGGAAGCCATCAGGTTTTCGCCGAGATACACGATTCCAAGGGCGATACTATTGCCCGGACCACTCCGGTGAGGTTTCACTTACGCAAGCCTCTTCCCCCTGGCGTACTCCCCTAAACCGATCCCACTGCTTCGCACCGTTCGTAGATCGCCCTTCATCGAGACTGTCACGATCTTTGATCGCTTCAGACTAATTGGCGAGGTTCTTGCATCTGTTTTCCCAATCGCCCGTTCCAGGGTTTCCAGGGACGCTCTCTTCGTGAACAGCTGCGCAACTGCGTGGGCGGTTGTCTTCGCTGGGCTCTCGTTTGGTTTTTCTCGGTTACCGGCGTGTGTCATGGATTCTTATCGGCATTCAGCATGAGCATAAATCGCGTTACCCCTTCTCCACTTGAACAAACGGTCGTCGATCATTTGAGTACGGCGGTGATGCTTTTTGGTGCCGATTTGTGCCTCAAGTATCTGAATCCGGCTGCGGAAATGCTTTTTCAGTTCAGTGCGCGCCATGTGGTTGGCCTCCACGCCGGTAATGTCCTTCCCTGTCCTGGGACCCAAGTGGAGCGGCGTCTTCGCGATGCCCTGACCTCGCGCCATCCCTTTACGGAACGCGAACTGAACGTTGTTCTCCTGGACGGGCGCACCATTACGGTGAACTGCACCGTGCTTCCATTGCATCATTTTGATGCAGAGCCGGAAATCCTCGTTGAACTTCATCAGGTCGACCGACAACTCAGGATCACCCGTGAGGAGCACCTGCTGTCTCAGCATCAAGCGACGCAGGCGCTGATCAAGGGTCTGGCCCATGAGATAAAGAATCCGCTTGGCGGACTTCGCGGCGCGGCTCAACTGTTGGAGCGGGAACTGCCTGATCCAGGATTACGCGAATACACGCGCATCATTATTGATGAGGCCGATCGGTTACAGGCGCTGATGAACAGGATGATCGGTTCCAATCGGATGCCGACCCGTGCGAAGGTCAATATCCATACGGTATTGGAACATGTGCGTGGTTTGATCAGTGCCGAGTTCCCCTCCGGTCCGCAGGTGCGTCGGGATTATGATCCGAGCCTGCCCGAACTCAGCGCGGATCAGGATCGGCTGATACAGGCCTTCCTGAATATTGCCCGTAACGCTGCTGCCGCGACCGGCGCCCACGGTCTCGTCAAGCTTCGTACCCGCGTGTTACGCCAGTTCACTATTGGGAGCAGGCGCCATCGACTCGTGCTGCTGACCGAGATCAGCGATAACGGGCCGGGAATTCCCGAGGAGATCAAGGACCAGATCTTTTTCCCGATGGTCTCCGGGCATCCGGGGGGAAGTGGCCTCGGACTCCCGATCGCCCAGGATCTCATCAATCAGCATGGGGGATTGATCGAATGTGAGAGTCGTCCAGGCGACACCCACTTCTATGTCTATTTACCGCTGGAGCCAGAACATGCCTAGAGAACCCCGGGTTTGGGTGATCGACGACGACCGATCCATTCGCTGGGTGCTGGAGCGTGCCCTGCGCAAGGCCGAGATGCATGTGACCTGCTTCTCCAACGGCGTCGGCATCATGGAAGCCTTGGAGCGGGAACAGCCGGACGTCATTCTCTCTGATATCCGGATGCCCGGGATCGACGGGCTGGACCTGTTGCGGCAGGTGACTTCTCGCTATCCGGGTTTGCCGGTCATCATCATGACCGCCCATTCCGACCTGGACAGCGCTGTTTCAGCGTTTCACGGGGGCGCATTCGAGTATCTGCCCAAGCCGTTCGATATCGACGAGGCGGTCAGCCAGGTCGGGCGGGCCTGTCGCCGCGTGCGTTCTGATGTCCCGGAAGAGACGGTGGTTCTGCATGGGCCTGACATCATCGGTGAGGCACCGGCGATGCAGGAGGTGTTTCGCGCGATCGGCCGATTGGCGCGCTCGAACATTACCGTGCTGATCAATGGTGAATCAGGGACCGGTAAAGAGCTGGTGGCGCACGCACTGCATCGCCATAGTCCACGCAGCGATCGGCCCTTTATTGCGCTCAATATGGCCGCGATCCCGCGCGACTTGTTGGAGTCCGAACTCTTCGGGCACGAGCGCGGTGCTTTCACCGGGGCACAGGCCAGACGCGAGGGTCGGTTCGAGCAGGCTGATCGTGGGACGCTCTTTCTAGACGAAATCGGTGATATGCCGGCCGAGCTTCAGACCCGACTGCTGCGTGTTCTGTCCGATGGTGAGTTCTACCGGGTCGGCGGGGTCGCGCCGATACGGGTCGACGTGCGGATCATCGCGGCGACCCACCAGAATCTGGAAGACCTGGTGCGGCAGGGGCGATTCCGCGAGGACCTGTTCCACCGCCTCAACGTCATCCGCATCCAGCTTCCCGCCTTGCGCGATCGCCGTGAGGACATCCCGCTGCTCATGCGGCATTTCTTGGTTCAAGCCGCTCGCGAACTGGGCTGTGACTCGAAAATCCTGCTGCCGACCGCGATTGAACAACTCAAGCGGCTCGATTGGCCGGGAAATGTGCGTCAACTCGAGAATACCGCGCGCTGGCTGACGGTGATGGCATCGAGCAAAGAGGTTCACGCGGAGGATCTGCCGCCCGAGTTGAACACCGTAAGTACCGAGGTTGGTCGCGATGAGCCTTGGGAGATGGTCTTTCGACGCTGGGCGCGGCAAAGTCTCAAACGCGGGCAAGGTGCACTCTTGGATCAGGCGTTGCCGGCATTCGAGACGATTCTGATCCAAACAGCGCTTGAGCACACCGGCGGACGGCGGCAGGATGCGGCGCGACTGTTGGGTTGGGGCCGTAATACACTCACGCGCAAAATCAAGGAACTCCAACTCGACTTGGGGCGTGATCCGGAAGAGGCGTGAGCCGCGGGGCTCACGGATCTGCTCGGAGACCCTCGTGATCATTGATACACTACAGCATTCAACAGGCCGCATGGGTTTCGATGGACAGCAGCTACATTGAACTGAAGGGCTCGGAAATCGAGCTGATTGAATCAACATCGTCCACGGTACGTATCGCCTTTCCGTGTGCCCTGATCATCAAAAACATGACGGGCTCGAAAGAGCGGACCCGTTGGAGTCAGGCTGGTGTGCTGGTGCTGGAAGATGTCAGCAATCCGCCTGATTGGAATGCGGGTTCAGTGGTCTGTGCCGGCGGTGACATCGACGACAACGTTTACACTTATCGGGATATGATTCCGATCCCTTTTTCAAGCAGGGGCCTGATTCGTTGTGCGCTGCGATTGGAAGGAGCGTCAACCACCTTGTTGGTCGAGGCACGTTCCGCGCGGTTGGAAATGGAGGGGGTTCCGAAATACCTCGATCACCTGAGGTAGTCATCGCATCAGTCATCCCAGGGCGCTCAGGCCGCGGAGATCAACCCCCGGCGACTCGATTGAACGAACCGCACAATTTGTTCCGTCTCCGGGCTGCTGTGCTCGGTTTCTGCGCGAGCCAATGCCTCCATAAGGCGCAGATTCGAGCGGAACAGCAGATGAAAGACCGCCTTTATCCGACTGCGTTGCTCCTGACTGAAACCGCCGCGGCGCAACCCCACGACATTGAGTCCGACGATGCGTGCCCGATGACCATCGGCCAACGCGAAGGGCGGACAATCCTGAGGTAATCCGCTCACCCCGGCAATCATGGCATAAGCGCCGATCCGGCAGAACTGATGCACTGCCACCTGGCCGGAGAGGAAGCAATGGTGTTCGACTTCAACATGACCGGCCAAGGTCGCGGTGTTGGCGAAAATGTTGTGGTCCCCGACGACACAATCGTGACCAGCGTGTGAATACGCCATCCAGTAGTTATGGCTGCCGATGCGGGTGCCTTCCTCGCTCTTGGTCCCACAACTGATATTGACGCCTTCCTTGAAACAGTTATGGTCACCGATAATCAGTGGTCGCGCGTGGGCCGGGTCGAATGCCAAGTCCTGGGCATCGGCGCCGAGCGTGGCGCCGTGACATACGCGGTTGAATGCGCCCATTCGGGTCGGGCTGAAGATACGGGCGCAACTGTCGATACGGCAACCCTCGCCGATCACCGCTCCGGCCTCAATGATCGAATAGGGGCCGACGCTCACTGATTCATGGACCTGAGCGCCGGCCTCGATGATGGCGGTGGGGTGTATCTTCACTGTCCTAATGTCTGAAGTGCCGCATTCCGGTGAACACCATGGCCATTCCATGCTGGTCTGCCGCGGCAATGACCTCGTCGTCACGCATCGATCCGCCGGGCTGGATGACAGCAGTGATTCCGGCCGCAGCGGCCTGGTCGATCCCGTCGCGGAAAGGGAAGAAAGCGTCTGATGCCATGACCGATCCGGCAACTGCCAGACCGGCCAATTCCGCCTTGATCACCGCGATGCGGGCTGAATTCACCCGGCTCATCTGTCCGGCACCGATGCCGATGGTCATGCCGTCGCGGCCGTAGATGATGGCATTTGACTTGACGTACTTGGCCACCCGCCAGGTGAAGATCAGGTCCTGCTCTTCCTGCGGGGTCGGCGCGCGTTGTGTCACGGTGCGCAGGGCGTCAATCAGGTGCAGGTCTGCTTCCTGGACCAGCAGGCCGCCATTGACGCGTTTGAAGTCGAGTCGTGGGACCACCTCGGTGCTCCATTCACCGCACTCCAGGAGTCGGACGTTTTTCTTGGCGGCGACCGCGGCGGAGGCGGATGCCGAGATGCGCGGAGCAACGATCACTTCGACAAACTGGCGCTCGCAAATCGCGCGGGCCGTTTCACCATCCAGTTCCCGGTTGAAGGCGATGATGCCGCCGAACGCGGACTCCGGGTCGGTCGCATAGGCCCGATCATAGGCTTCCATCAGGTTGGCGCCGACGGCGACACCACAGGGGTTGGCGTGTTTGACGATGACGCAGGCGGGCGCCTCATTGAACTGCTTGATGCACTCAATGGCCGCATCCGTGTCGGCGATGTTGTTGAATGAGAGTTCCTTTCCCTGGATCTGACGCGCGGTGGAGACGGATGCCTCAGCCAGATCGCGGCCGACATAGAAGGCCGCCTGCTGATGCGGATTCTCGCCATAGCGCATGGCCTGGCGCTTGTGGAATTGAAGATTGATGGTGCGCGGAAAGCCTTCGGCCTTGCCCTCGGGGTGTTCGATCACCGTGCCGAGATAGTTGGCGATGGCCCGATCGTAGCCGGCAGTGTGCTCGAAGACCTTCACTGCCAGGTCGAAGCGCGTGGCCTCACTGACGCCGCCGGATTCGGCGAGTTCGGTCAATATCCGCGGATAGTCCGCGGCGTCTACCACCACGGTCACCGCGGCGTGATTCTTGGCGGCGCCGCGCAGCAGGGTCGGTCCGCCGATGTCGATGTTCTCGATCGCGCTCGCCAGGTCGCAGCCGGGTTTGGCAACCGTTGCTTCGAATGGATAGAGGTTCACCACGACCAGATCGATGGGCGGAATCGCGTGTTCGAGCATGACCGCGTCATCGATCCCGCGACGCCCCAGGATGCCGCCGTGCAACCGCGGGTGCAGCGTCTTGACGCGCCCACCCATCATCTCCGGGAAGCCGGTGTAGTCTGAGACCTCGACGACCGGTATCGCCTGCTCGCTCAGCAGCGCGGCGGTGCCGCCGGTGGATAGAATCTCGACCCCGCGGGCGGCCAAGCCGCGGGCCAGGTCGATGACACCGGTCTTATCCGAAACACTGATCAGGGCGCGTCTTATGGGTTGCATCAATTCATTTCCACAGGGTCAGAGTAGGGTCTGACGTAAGGTGCAGGGAAGGCTCGGTTCGCGGTGCTGGGGGTTGCCTGGTCCGCGCGTGTGAATTAGCAGGCCTTGGGCGGGCGCGCCTCAGCGTCCCGCAAGGCCATACTCGGTCAGGCGCTTGCGCAGTGTGCTGCGGGTCAGGCCGAGCATCCGGGCGGCCTGGGTCAGGTTGCCATTGGCGTGACGCACGATCGTCTCGAACAGCGGGCGCTCGACCTCCACAATGACCAGGCGATAGAGATCGCTGACCGCGTGCCCATCCATGTTCCGCAGATAGGTTTCCAGGGCATCCGCAACGCACTTCGCCAACGGGTCAGTGCCATCGGCCTGGATCACCCGCAAATGATGGGCCGCCGGAGCAGACTCGTCATCCTTAATCGCCGTCGTCATGCCGCCACGTCCTCTCTTCCTGAATCTTGGTTGAAGAAGGCGAGAACCTGCGATACCTGGTCTCGCGTTGAGTTTGCGCGATTGATGCCGACCCGGAAGACGGCCGCGCCGGGCAGTCCGCGACAATACCAGGCGATATGCTTACGCGCGATCCGCACTCCGGCATAGGTTCCATAGAACTGATAAAGCCCGTCCAGATGCTCGATCAGGAGGTCTCTGATCCAGTCCGGCGCAGGCGCGTCGGGTATGACGCCAGTTGCCAGGAAGGCGGCGATATCGCGGAAGATCCAGGGGCGTCCCTGGGCTGCGCGTCCGATCATGATAGCATCGCAACCGGTGGAGTCCAGTACCCGGAGTGCGGCCTGTGGTGAGTCGATATCGCCGTTGGCGATCAACGAAATGTCAACTTGTGCACGGATCGCCTGGATGGTCTCGTGCTCGGCCGGTGTACCATAGCTGCAGGCACGGGTCCGGCCGTGCACGGTGAGTGCCGCGATGCCCGACTCGCGGGCGATGTGGGCAATCGTGACCGCATTGCGTTGTTCCGGCGACCAGCCGGTGCGGATCTTGAGCGTGACCGGGGCCGCGACCGCCTGCACCACTGCCGTGAGGATGCGCCCAACCAGCGCCTCGTCGCGCAGCAATGCGGATCCCGCCGCCACCCGGCACACTTTTTTGGCCGGGCAGCCCATGTTGATGTCGATGATCTGTGCGCCCAGGTCTTGGTGAAAGCGGGCGGCCTCACCCATGGCGTGAGGGTCGGTGCCGACGATCTGTACCGAAATGGGTCCGATCTCGCCCGCGAAATCCAGGCGCTTCAAGGATTTCGTCGATCCACGCAGCCGAATATCGGACGACACCATCTCGGAGACCGCAAGCCCGGCCCCGAACCGGCGGCACAGGACCCGGTAGGGTCGGTCGCTGACCCCCGCCATCGGGGCCAGGACCAGGTTGTTGGGAAGCCGGTAGGGTCCGATCATGAACGGCCGCAAGGGTGCCGGGCGGAGTGCCTTGGTCATAGAGACTCAACCTGCTCGATGCGCGCTGCTCCCCGCCGCTGTCCGTCGTGAGTGATCAGGTGCATGGGTGCCGGGTCGCGCACTTGCGTCCGGTGATGAGCGCCCAGCCTTCACGGACCCGGACCGGCGTAAATTCGACGCACGCGCTGTAGGCCGCGGTTACGCCCGGCACCTGCTCCTCCAGCACCCCGGAGAGCACCAGATCGCCGCCCGCGCGCAGACGCTCCATCAGCAACGGGGCGAGCTCAATCAAGGGTCCGGCCAGGATGTTCGCGATCACCACATCGACCGGCGGGCCGGTCAGGACGGTCGCCAGTTCGGCGGGTAGACAGACACTCAGGCCGGCAGTGACCGTATTGGCGGCGGCGTTCGACAGCGTCGCCTCGATGGCTTGCGGGTCGTGATCAACCGCGATCACCCGTGCGGCGCCGAGTTTGAGTGCGGCAATCGCCAGGATCCCGGAGCCGCAGCCATAATCGAGGACAGTCTTGCCGACCAGATCGTCCCCGTCGAGCCACTCCAGGCACAGGGCCGTGGTGGGGTGATGCCCAGTCCCGAAGGCAAGTCCCGGGTCCAGGTCAACCACGATCGCATCGGGCGACCCGGCCGGTTGTCCCTGCGGGCAGACCCAGAGTCGCCGACCGAAGCGGGTGGGCTTGAAGTCATCGAGCCAGACCCGCTCCCAGGGACGGTCGGCGACGATTTCGATCCGGGGTGAGGTCAGGCTCTGCGGCGCCAGGCCGTCAGCGATGCGCTGTACGTCGCACCCATCCTCAAACAGCGCGACCAGCCGCACCGCCTGCCACAGGGGCATGGCACCAGGCGGCGGTTCGAGTTGGGGATCGTCGCCGGCATCGCCCAAGGTCACGGCAAGGGCACCCGCGTTTTCCAGCGCGGCCTCGAACAGCGCCGCGCGGCCCTGCTCGACGGTAAAAGTGATTTGCAGCCAGGGCATGTGATTACCTAAGGGGCGGGTGGGCAGCGGACCCGAACGGGGTCAGGCGTGAGCGACAGCGCGTCGCGCTGTCGCCAGTCATAACCCCAGCTTTTTCTCCAGGTAATGGATGTTGGCCCCGCCGGCCTGGAAGGCCGCATCCCGGAGGATGGAGCGCTGGAGTTTGATGTTGGTGTCGATTCCCTCAATGACTGTTTCGCGCAGGGCATTGCACATGCGGGCAATGGCGCACTGGCGATCTTCCCCGTGAGCGATCAGTTTGCCGATCATGGAATCATAGTGGGGCGGAACCGTATAGCCGGAGTAGATATGGGTGTCCAGGCGAATACCGGGTCCACCGGGCGCGTGGAATTCCGTGATCTTTCCTGGGCTGGGCCGGAAGGTCTCCGAGTGCTCGGCATTGATGCGGCACTCCACCGCGTGGCCCCGGATGACGATATCTTCCTGGCGGTAATGCAGTGGCTCCCCGGCGGCGACTCGGATTTGTTCCCGTACGATATCGACCCCCGTGACGACCTCGGTGACGGGGTGTTCCACCTGTACACGCGTGTTCATCTCGATGAAGTAGAAGCGCCCGTCTTCGTACAGAAATTCGAAAGTGCCGGCGCCGCGGTAACCGATATCCCGACAGGCCTGAGCACAGCGCTCGCCGATCTCGCGGCGTTGGGTCTCGGTAATCCCGGGGGCGGGGGCTTCTTCCACCACTTTCTGATGACGGCGCTGCATGGAGCAATCGCGTTCGCCCAGATAAATGGCGTGGCCGTGCTGATCCGCCAGCAGCTGAAACTCGATATGGCGGGGATTCTCCAGGTACTTTTCCAGATAGACAGTCTCATTATTGAAGGCCGCTCCGGCCTCCGCCCGCGTCAACGAGATGGCATTGAGCAGCGTCGCCTCCGAATTCACCACCCGCATGCCGCGACCGCCGCCGCCGCCGGCCGCCTTGATGATGATCGGGTAGCCAATGTTGCGGGCCAAATCCAGGGTGCGCTTCTTGTCCTCGTCGTCGATCGGACCGTCCGAGCCGGGGACGCAGGGCACCCCGGCTGCCTTCATGGCGGCGATGGCCGAGACTTTGTCGCCCATCAAGCGAATGGTTTCCGGACGCGGGCCGATGAAAATGAACCCCGAACGCTCGACCCGCTCGGCGAAGTCCGCGTTTTCGGACAGGAAACCGTAGCCCGGGTGAATTGCGACCGTGTCGGTCACTTCGGCGGCGCTGATGATCGCCGGGACATTGAGGTAACTGTCGCGCGAAGCGGCGGGTCCGATACACACGGTCTCATCGGCTAAGAGCACGTGCTTGAGGTCCCGGTCCGCCTCGGAGTGCACCGCGACGGTGCGGATGCCGAGTTCACGGCAGGCGCGCAGGATCCGGAGCGCGATCTCACCCCGGTTGGCGATTAGGATCTTTTCGATCATGGCGGGCATGCGGGGGTAGCCTCTGGGCGATGGCCGCTGGCTGCGGCAAGACACGCGGAATCCGTGGCCGCTGTGCGCGGCCGTCGGCGGAGGACGCGGGGAGGGCTCATTCGATAATGAACAACGGCTGGTTATATTCGACCGGCTGTCCATTTTCCACGAGAATGCGACGCACGGTTCCGGCTTGTTCGCACTCGATCTGGTTGAGGATCTTCATCGCCTCGATGATGCACAGCGTATCCCCGGCCTTGACCTTCTGACCCTCTTCGACGAAGGGTCCGGAGCCTGGGGTGGACGCGCGGTAGAAGGTTCCGACCATGGGCGAGCGGACGACCTCTCCCGCCAGGCCGTCGAGCAATTCATCGCCGGGTTTTGGTGGCCCGGCCGCTGCGGTCGGCGCGGCGGTCAGCTGCATGGGCATGGTCTGCGGCGTCATGAAGGACGCCACGCCGCCATGCCGGCTGATGCGCACGGACTCCTCGCCTTCGTGGATCTCGATCTCGGATACATTGGATTGTTCCAAGAGCTCGATCAGTTTCTTGACCTTACGGATGTCCATGCTCAGTGGTTCTCGGTGGAATTAACTTGGGCCAGCCGGTTCAGAGCAGCGCTCAATGCCAGTTCGTATCCCAATGCACCGAGCCCGCTGATGACTCCCGCCGCGATGTCCGAAAAATAGGAGTGGCGGCGAAATGCCTCACGGGCGTGCACGTTCGAGAGGTGCACCTCGATGAAGGGGATGGCAACGGCGAGTAGTGCGTCGCGTAGGGCAATGCTGGTATGAGTGAAGGCAGCCGGGTTGAAGATGATGAAGCGCACGCCCTCACGCGCGGCAGCGTGGATCATCTCGATCAGCACGTGTTCCGCATTGCTTTGGGCAAAGGCCAGAGTATGGCCCTGCTCCATTGCCTGGTCGTGCAGGCGCCGCTCGATTTCGCCCAGGCTCGCCTGACCGTAGTGGCCCGGTTCACGGCTGCCCAGGAGGTTCAGATTGGGTCCATTAAGGACCAGGATGCTTGCCATGTCGCGTGTCTGGCCCTTATCAGGGTCGGGGTTAGGATGGGGCCGCCGCGGGAGTTTGGCGGCGGCCGCGAGGCCGTCAGGGCGCCGTGACGGGTACGACGCGCTCTGGCGGGGATTCGCCGCGAATTGTCCGGATTTCGCGCGATCATGTCCAGTTATGCGGGGCCGTCGGGAGTGGCCGGCGGCGCCTGGACCGGGGTATCGCCCAGCAGCCGGTCCAGCTGGGTTTGCAATTGCGCGGCGCTGACCTCGCCGATCCGGCTGAAGACGCGCTGACCGCGCCGATTGAAGATGACCGTGAAGGGCATCCCCTGGAGCCTGTTCCCGAGGCGCCGCGAGATCTCGACCGCCTCCGGGTTACCGATCAGGACCGGATAGTTCACCGGATATTTCGCGATGAATTGCCTGACGTCCGCCACCCGATCAATGGCGATTCCGACGATCTGGACCCCACGATCACCCAGCGCCTGCTGCGTCTGGATGAGGAGGGGCATCTCACGCACACAGGGCGGGCACCAGCTCGCCCAGTAGTTGATGACCAACACCTTCCCGGCCCAGGCGGTGCTCGCCACCTCGCGTCCCCCGAGATCCGGCAGTTTGAAGTCGGGCAAGCCATGCAAGAGCGCAGCACCCCCCATCGTACTTTGGTCAGCCGGACCTTCGCGTGCCAGCCAGCGCTCGCCGAAAAGGGCGGTGCCCACGCTGATCCCTGCCGCCAACAGGGTGACTCCGACCACCTTGAACGCGTTCATGGTGCGATCCGCCGCAGGTGGGCGGCAAAGGCGTCCGCTGGTTTGAACCCGACCAGACGCAGCCCCGGCGTCTCGGTACCGGCGGAATCGAAGAACAGGATGGCCGGAGGGCCGGGGAGTTTGAAGCGGCCCTGCATCAGTGCCTGGTCGGCGGCGTCATTGGCGGTCACATCCGCCTGGAGCAGCACAAACCGGCCAAGCTCTTGGATCACCGTCGGGTCGCTGAAGGTGTAACGCTCCATCTCTTTGCAGGACACGCACCAGTCGGCGTAGAAGTCGAGCATCACTGGTTTACCGGCAGTGGTTGCAGCCGCGAGTTCCCGATCCAGGTCTGCCGTGGTTTTGATCCGCTTGAACTGCGCATGGGGCAGGGCACTGCCGGCCCCGCCGCCGACCAGCAGACCGCGCAATGGCTGAACGGTGTCTTTGCCGCCCGCCGCGGCGCCGACGAGCATCAAAGCGCCGTAGATCAGCAACCCGACGCCCAGTCCCTTCCATAACCGGGTCCAGCCGCTCGCCTCGGCGGGGATCTGATTGAGCGCCCCCAGGTAAACCGCGGAGCAGATCAGGAGCAGCCCCCAGAGCAGCAGCGCCACAGCCGCGGGCAGGATCCGCTCCAGCATGGTCAGGGCCACCGCCAGCAGGGCGACTCCGAACACCGCTTTGACCGCATCCATCCAGGCGCCGGCGCGGGGCAGCAGCTTGCCGGCCGAGGTGCCGATGGCGACCAGGGGTGCGCCCATCCCCAGGCTCAGCGCGAAGAGCGCAACCCCGCCCAGCACCGCGTCGCCGGTCTGACTGATATAAATCAGTGCGCCAAACAGCGGCGGGGCGACACAGGGTCCGACGATCAGGGCTGAGAGCAGGCCCATGATGGCCACGCCGATCAGGGTGCCGCCCGCCTGTTTGTTGCTGACCTCCGCCAGCCTGGATTGAAGGCTCGACGGCAGTTGCAGGTCATAGAACCCGAACATCGAGAGCGCCAGCAACACAAAGATCAGGGCGAAGGCCGAGAGTATCCACGGATTCTGAAAGGCCGCCTGAAGGTTGGCGCCGAACAGCCCGGCCAGCACCCCGGCGACGGTATAGGTCAGCGCCATCGCCAGAACGTAGACCAGGGACAGGGTGAAGGCCCGACGGGTGGTGATACCGGGGCCGACGCCCGCGATAATCCCGGAGAGGATGGGGATCATCGGGAAGACGCAGGGGGTGAACGCGAGCAAGAGGCCGAAGCCAAAGAACAGGGCGATGACCGTCCACAGGTTGCGCTCGGCCAGCACGGACGCGATGCGGTCCTGCTCAGCGACCGGTTCCGGCGCACTGACTGACCGGTCGGTCGCCGGTGGCGCGCTGACCGACGGGTCTTGGGCCTGTTGCTGCCCGGCGGCAGCGACCTGAGCGGCCGGCGGCAGGGCGAGCGTGACCCGCTGGGTCTGTGGCGGATAGCAAATGCCGCGCTCGGCGCAGCCCTGGTACTTGGCGACCACGGTGACCGCGCTCTCTGCCGGACCATGGCGTAATAACGGCAGGGCGAGTGCAACCCGATCATGGTAGACCGCGACATCGCCGGTGCTGCCGTCCGGCAGGATCGTGTTGCGCTTGATCTCGCCGGGGGGGAGTTGGAAAGCGCCCAGGGAGACGTCGGTCGCGCCGTCCAGGGCAATCTCTACTTTCTCCCGATAGAGATAGGTCCCGGGGGCGATGTCCCAGGTCAGGTCGATCCGCTCCGGGGCGCCCAGCTCGGCCTGGAAGACGAATGCCTGTTCAGCCGTCAGGAGATCGTCGTCGATTCCAGGTCCCACTTGCGACACCAGGCTTTGCGCGATGCCTGAGATTGGCCCGCCGGGGCGATGGCCGGTGAGCGGCGCCGGCGCGACGTCCGGCACGGCGGCGGCGACGCGCAGCGGGGCGGCTTCCGCGGCGGTCTGGGGCAAGCGCACCACGAGCGTTTGCCGCTGCGGGGGATAACAGAGCCCCGCGTCCGCGCAACCCTGGGAGGTCGCCTCGATCGTCAGCGCGTCGGTGTTTGTCCGCCGGGTGACCGGGATGCGGACCTCCACCTGGCCCCGGTAGACCTCGACCTCGCCGAAAAACGCGTCTTGTTTGCGTTGCGCCGTCGGCAGTTCCGGGTCGCCGAGTTCCACGTCTGGGAAGGGCGATGTGAATCGGAATTTGCTTTTGTAGAGATAGTAGCCGTCGGCGATGGTCCAGCGTGCCCGCACCGCGGCGGCGCCGTCCGCCGTGGCGGTGACCTGGAAGGCTTGCTCCGGCAGCAGGAATTCCTCATCGACCGCCATGGACGCGGCGGTACCAAAGACCAGAAGCACAAGCACCACCGCCTGGATCCAACGGTCGGCAGGCTGGAACCCGCGGCTCAGTCGTCTGTTTGCGTGCATGTCGTCATCCAGGTCAGGTAGTCGGGCAGTCCGTCGGTGATGGGCAGGGCAATGATCTCCGGCAGCTCGTAGGGGTGCAATCCGCGCAACGTCTCGCTCAGCGCGGGGACGCGCGCCGCCACCGTCTTGATCAGCAACAGGACCTCGGCCTCCCGCTGGACCTCACCCTGCCAGCGATAGATCGAGGTGAGGCCCGGCAGCAGGTTCACACAGGCGGCCAGCCGGTCGCCGACCAGCCGCTCGGCGATACGGGCGGCGGTCTCCTGATCCGGGCAGGTGCAGAATACCAGTCGGCAGTCGGTGTCGGTGGTCATGAATCACTCGGTCGGGCAGGTGGCGGACCGGCGGTTGGCGCGGTGCCGACGGCGGATGTGGGATGATACGGTGTCCGCGCGTGTTTGGCTGCTACTTGAACGCGTAGCCCTGGCACAGACCTTAAGCGTTGGCCGGACATCGGATACCACTCCGCGGCGAACCGCCGCAACCCACCCAGAGAACTTCACCGTGCCTCTCCTTCTGCTGCTTCTGTTTATTGGCCTGCCCCTGATCGAGGTCTACTTTCTGATCAAGGTCGGCTCGGTCATCGGCGCCTTCCCGACGATCGCCGTGGCCATCCTCACCGCCATCCTCGGGACCTGGCTGGTGCGTCACCAGGGTTTCGGCGTGCTGATGCGGGTCCGGGACAGCATGGCGCGCGATCAGATTCCGGCGCTGGAACTCCTGGACGGCGCCTTGATCCTGGTGGCCGGCCTGCTCCTGCTGCTGCCCGGCTTTCTCACCGACCTCGTCGGGTTTCTGCTTCTGGTCCCGCCGCTGCGTCGCCGGCTGATTCGCCGGTATATCCACATCGTCCCGGTCCCGACCGCGGGCCCGGATCGCGGGCCGCGGGTTATCGAGGGGCGGTGGCGGCGCGAAGACTGAGCACCGCTTAAACCTTGACACTCGTCGTTTAGGCCCTACTATTAGCACTCGCTTCTGATGAGTGCTAACAATCCCGGCCGCGACCAGCGCCGCGCACGCACTCCCCTCCGCCAACACCCTTCAAGGAGACACCACATGAACATTCGTCCCCTGCACGATCGCGTCGTCGTCCGCCGTATGGAAGAGGAGCGCACCACCGCGGGCGGCATCGTCATCCCCGATTCCGCCACCGAAAAGCCGATCCAGGGCGAAGTGATCGCTGTCGGCCACGGCAAGATTCTGGACAACGGCGAGACCCGTCCGCTGGACCTGAAGGTCGGCGACCGTGTCCTGTTCGGCAAGTATTCCGGCACCGAGGTCAAACTCGACGGCAAAGATTTCCTGGTGATGCGCGAAGACGACATCATGGGCGTGGTCGAGGTCTGATCGGCCCGCCGTCCCGTCCGCATTTCCACCTGACAACAAATTTCGATCGAGATAGATTCCTATGAGCGCAAAAGACGTTAAGTTCGGCGGCGAAGCCCGCGCCCGGATGATGGAAGGCGTGAACATCCTGGCCGACGCGGTCAAGGTCACCCTGGGTCCCAAGGGCCGGAACGTGGTACTCGAGAAGTCCTACGGCGCCCCGACCGTCACCAAGGACGGCGTGTCCGTGGCCAAGGAGATCGAGCTCAAGGACAAGTTCCAGAACATGGGCGCCCAGATGGTGAAGGAAGTCGCTTCCCACACCTCCGATGTCGCGGGTGACGGCACCACCACCGCCACCGTCCTGGCCCAGGCGATGGTCCGCGAAGGCCTCAAGGCCGTTGCCGCCGGCATGAACCCGATGGATCTGAAGCGCGGCATCGAGCAGGCCGTCACGGCGGCCACTGAGCAGCTCAAGCTGATGTCCAAGCCCTGCACCGAGACCAAGGCGATCGCCCAGGTCGGCACCATCTCCGCCAACTCCGATGACTCCATCGGCGAGATCATCGCGCAGGCAATGGAAAAGGTCGGCAAGGAAGGCGTCATCACCGTTGAGGAAGGCACGTCCCTGCATAACGAGCTGGACGTGGTCGAGGGCATGCAGTTCGATCGCGGCTACCTCTCGCCCTACTTCATCAACACCCAGCAGAGCCAGAGCGTCGAGCTCGAAGCGCCCTTCATCCTGCTGCACGACAAGAAGATCTCCAACATCCGCGACCTGCTCCCCGTACTGGAAGCCGTCGCCAAGTCCGGCAAGCCGCTGTTGATCGTCGCCGAAGATGTTGAGGGCGAAGCCCTGGCCACCCTGGTGGTCAACACCATCCGCGGCATCATCAAGGTATGCGCGGTCAAGGCCCCCGGCTTTGGTGACCGTCGCAAGGCCATGCTCCAGGACATCGCGGTGCTGACCGGCGCCACGGTTATCTCCGAAGAGATCGGGCTGTCGCTGGAGAAGGCCACGCTGAACGATCTGGGCACCGCCAAGAAGGTCCAGGTCACCAAGGAAGAGACCACCCTGATCGACGGCGCCGGCTCCGAGGCCGACATCAAGTCCCGTTGCGAGCAGATCCGCGCCCAGGTCGAGGAAACCTCCTCCGACTACGACAAGGAGAAGCTCCAGGAGCGGCTGGCCAAGCTGGCCGGCGGTGTGGCCCTGATCAAGGTCGGTGCCGCCACCGAAATGGAAATGAAGGAAAAGAAGGCGCGCGTCGAAGATGCCCTGCACGCCACCCGTGCGGCAGTCGAGGAAGGCATCGTCCCCGGCGGCGGCGTGGCCCTGATTCGTGCGCTGATGGCCATCAAGAACACCATCAAGGGCAACAACCACGACCAGGACGTCGGCATCGCCATCGGCTGCCGTTCAATGGAAGAGCCACTGCGTCAGATCGTCGCCAATGCCGGCGCCGAGCCGTCCGTGGTGCTGCAGAAGGTCGCCGAGGGGACCGGCAATTACGGCTACAATGCCGCCAACGGCGAATACGGCGACATGGTCGAAATGGGCATCCTGGACCCGACCAAGGTCACCCGTTCGGCGCTGCAGAACGCCGCGTCCGTGGCCGGTCTGATGATCACCACCGAGGCCATGGTCGCTGAAGAGCCGAAGGGCGACGCCGGCGGCGGCATGCCGGGCGGCGGCGGAATGGGTGGCATGGGCGGCATGGACATGATGTAAGCCGCAAGGCTTCACCGGTTTGGTGAGAAAAAGCCCCGCTTTGGCGGGGCTTTTTTATGGGTGTCTGACGATACCGCCTCCACGCGCGTTCTTGTCCTGCCGCATACCATGCGTTGTTGGCTGCGGACGATTCCTGACTCGCACGTTATTGCTGCCTGCTATGATTCAATTCACATCATCCGCCCCGAGCAGCCTCGCCTGGCCTCAGGCACCCGTTTCCTTGGTCACCATCAACCGAACGTCAACCCATGCCGAGCGCCGACCAACTTAAGGCCCTGCTAAAGTCCCACGCGGAGGGGGACGAGGAGCGCTTCTACTCGATCGCGATGCAGGTTGCCGCCCACGAGGCGCGAGCCGGACACGGCAAACTCGCCACCGAGTTACGGTCCTTGATCGACGACGGCCTTGATCATAAATCCGGCCAAGACCCAGTCTAAGGCTTGGTTAATCACCTGCGGGGGAGTGGCAGGACCCCCGAAATTGCGTACCCTTGGCAGTGCAAACCAACCGAGGGGAACGGAACATGATCGAAGGTCCTGCCGGGCTCGACTGTAGCGCAGACACGGGGGTCGATGCCATCGGGCGCGACGCGGCGGACGGCCCGCGGGTAGTCGTGAAGCACCGCTCGCGCCTGGAGCGGGCGCAACAGCGGGAGGCCGCCAAAGTACGCTTGGCGCAGGGGCAACCCCAACGGCACGTCGCCGCGGACAGCAATTCCGAATTTGGGCGACATCGCGCTGCCCTAAGGTGGATGCGGCGCGCGCGACCTCCGTGCCGGGGTCCTGACACCGAGCGGCGCGCCTTATCCACCCTACAGCGGAGCAGGTTCTGTAGG
>NZ_CAIZIZ010000396.1 GCF_903933125.1 uncultured Lamprocystis sp.
AGTAACAAAAGATGCGCAATCGAATCATTGCAGGTAGTCCAATTCGCTATTCTAGCAGAGTCACGAATCCGTAAAAACGCCTTCGGAAAAAGAATTTATCATATTGTTTATAAAGGAAAAAAAATTGGCCGGGAATTGCTGTCATAACGACAAGGGTGATCACCGCGACCGGCAGGGCCATGAGGTCGAGCGTTGGATGACTGACATCGACCCCAAAAAAACGTCTAACGCTGAATGGTATAACCTCGATCCCAACCATGGTGACGATGGTCCCAGTCACCTCCGCCGGGAATACGGAACGCAATCGGTCTTGGCAAAATCCACCAGCACCCGCGTTTCACCCTGATCGATTGAATCACCGAACTGTCGATCGGCCTCGGGCGCGCTGTTTGTATCCAGTCGGCCATTGAGCATCAGGATTAGTACACCGGGCTCTTGCTCGATAACATGCTCATAATTCGCATATCCTGGCATCAATGATTGAAACTTAACCGCAATTGCCCCCGATTTAACTGTTCCTGGGTTTCGACCCGGTCGGCCAGGTGGCGGATCAGCGCCCCGGAGAGTGTCGCCATCGCCGCCTCGAACGCCTCCTCGTCCTGATCCAGGTCGAGCAGCGCCTGGGCATTCATCGCCGGCATGGCGGCGAGATGCAATGCCTGGCCTGGGTAGTCTATCAGCAAACTCAGGGTGTATTCATCGAATCGCGCAACCAGCCGCGCTGGCCCGGCCATTACGCCGGCCGTGCGCAAGGCCTCCAAGGCCTCGCCGACGGCCAGGCCGGCCCGTCCGATGACCTCGCGGCGGGCCCCCCAGTCGGCCCCGCGGTCCTCCAGAAAGCGGGTGGCTTGCGCTTGCGGGCCGGCACCATCGAGTACACACTCGCCTTGCTGGGAAACACCGATACGAAAAAGAAAATTCAACAGCATGGCGCAAAACACCCCGACCACCAGGCCCGAGCCCAGGATAGGCTTGAACGCCAAGGGCGCTTGGGCTGTCAACTCCGGGACCATGAATACGGCCGTGCCGGCCACCAGACCCAGCCCCACGGTGGCGCGACGTCGCGCATTGAGCAGGCGCGACAGGATCAACTCTGCCCCCGACACCATCATATAGGCGGCCGTATAGATCAGGATCGCCCCAACGATCGGCGCCGGCAGCAGAATCACGAAGGCAGTGATCTGGGGCAGTAATGCCAGCGCAATCAACAGCAGGCCTGTCACGACCCCGGCCCGTCGCGCGGCCACCCCAGTGACATGCGCCAGCCCCAGATCGACCGAAGAAATCGAGGTCGCGATGGTGCCTGTCACAGCGCTCAAGAGATGGCAGAGGCCCAACCCATTAAGTAACCGACCGATCATCGGCAGATCGGGTCTACGCCATCGCTCATTATTCATCTTGTCGATCACCACACCGGAACCCACCGTATCCACGGCTGCCATAATCGACCCCAAGAGATAAGGGACGATTGCCGCCGGGACCCAGGTCGGTGGTGTCGGCCGGTAATACTCGCCGGGCAAGGCAAATACGGGTTGCGCCGCCACCCGCGCCAGTTCGGCACCGCCAAGCACACCGGTCAGGACAGCCATCAGCAGTCCGGCGGCGGCACCGATTAGCAATGCGAAGATTCGCGCGCGGCCAGGAGACCACACCGCCAAGCCGAAGATCGTCCCGAGGGTAACCGCAGCGATCAGCACGGCGCTGGGGTCGAGCGGGTTGAGGGTCCCCGCCGCCAGACCGGTGGCCCGCCGGATGCCAACCGGTACGATGCCCATGCCCAGCAGCACCAACAAGACGCCGCTCACTTCAGCCGGAAACAGCACCCGCAGCAGCGGCAAGAAACGCCCAATAAGCAACATCATCAGTGCGTAAACCAGCACCCCGCCGGCGGCGGCGCCCGGCCCGGAGGACTCGACGACCGCGATGAAGATGGTGATGTTCAAAGGACCCTGCTGATTGACCAGTAGATGGCCGGCGCTGAAGCGCGTCGTCAGACCATTCAGCACGGTGCCCAGGCCCATCACCAGCATGCCAAGAGCCAAAAAGTCGCGCAGTTGAGCACCCGCCAGCCCCATGCTCTGACCGGCGATCATGCTGTAGATCAACAGCATCAGGGCCATGATCGCGTGCTGGATACTCACGCTCAGGGTGGTCGACCAGGGCGGGCGATCCGACGCGAGATAGAGCATGTCGCGCGGCTTCTCGCGTTTGCCTTCGGCAAACGGCGGCAAGAGGCGGTCGAACGCCTTGTGCCAGTCCATGTCAGGTCTCGGGGTAATCATCGCGTCGAGCGGCCAGGTCCGGCACGGCCGTTCGTCCACTGCTCTTGCGGACAACGCGAGGGCGTTCGGATGCAATCCCAGCGCGGCCGCCCGACATTGCGAATAAACTGTTGTTGACGACTGCCGACGGTGGGGCTGCGTTCTGCATTTTGATAACTTCTTCGCAGTGCGGTTTTGCTTAGCGGCGGGAACCGCTGGTCGCAGCGGCCAAGGATGGTATGATCGGCCAAGTGTTTCTCAGCTGCAAGGACGCCACGAGGGCCTGCAATCCCACCCACCCGCCGGCATCGGCACTGATGAGACCGGCCCGAGTTGGAGCAGATTGCACACGCCAGTATACCTGCGCGTGCGTGCGGTGACCTTAGGGGGACGGCGGGTGGTGGCACAATGTTGGGCCACTGTTGGCCCCGAACGGACGAGACTCCGATGAACTGGAGAAAGCATTTCGATCGTGTTCTGCCTCCCTTTGTTGATGCAAAGCGGGAGAGGCCTCGCGATATGCTGTATATCGCCCAGGAAACACCGCCCCTACCCACAGTTCTGGCAGTGGGTATACAGCATATGCTGGTGGCACTGATGCTGTTGATCTATGTCGTTATTGCCGGCAAAGGCATCGGTCTTGCGGACGCGCCGCTGCGGGATTTCGTATCCCTGTCGGTGGTCGTCATGGGTCTTGGTACCCTGCTGAACAGTCTGACTACCCGGTTCAGCGCGGGCCACCTCTTGGTGTATATCCCGGACCCCTTTACGATGATGGCGTTCATCGCTGTGACCAACGCCCATGGCCCGAGCGCCGCGGCGGGCGGCCTCTTGGCAGGGGGGATCGTCGTTTTTGGGCTGGGACGTTTTTTGCCCCGGCTGCAAGTCCTTTTTCCGCCCGAGGTGACCGGAACGCTGTTGGTCCTGCTCGGCATGAGCCTGATCCCGGGTGGCGTAGAACGCGCTATCGGGCTCGACCGCGGTGGCATCGCTCCGACGTCCATACTGATCGCCGCGACCACCCTGGGATCATTGGTCGCCGTCTCAGTGTGGTCGAGGCCCCGCCTTCGTGTGCTGGCCCTGATCATCGGTGCCGCGGCGGGGATGTTGGTGGCGGTACTGACCGGCGACTTTGGCGCCGCAGAAATGGCCAAGGTCGCGATCCAGCCGCCGCTGTCGCTACCGATTAGCAATTACACCCCGCCAACGCCCACCTGGGTTCCGGCGGCGATCATCCCCCTTGTTCTGGTCCTCGTGATCAATGCCGTCGATGCGGTGGGGTGCGGGGTGGTGATTGACAAGATGAATAATGAAAAATGGCGGCGTCCTGATCTCCCGATGATCGGCCGTTTGTTGAACGGTATGGGACTGTGCACCATCGGCAGCGGCCTCGTCGGCACCTTGTCCACCGGCATCTCATCGGCCAATCTCGGCCTCGCGCATATGACCGGGGTCGCGGCGCGGCGGGCGGGAACGATGACCGGTCTGCTGCTCATCGCGCTTGCGTGTCTGCCCCAGATCGC
>NZ_CAIZIZ010000397.1 GCF_903933125.1 uncultured Lamprocystis sp.
AAGAAGGGGTCCAATGGGCGTTCATCTCGGTGGACGCTTGCGGGCACAGCCCGCTAGGCTCAACCGCCGGATGCGGAAAACCGCATGTCCGGTGGTGTGGGAGGGGTGACGGGCGCAATCCCGTCACCCCGACCCGATCGGGAATTTTGTAGGGTGGATAAGCGCAGCGCATCCACCATCAGCCTCGCGGACGGCTCCATGCTGGTTGCTGCCGCCCGAATTTGGGCGTCATTCCGGCAGGATGCCGGAAGGAAGTCGCCACGGATGGTAACCCTCAGCGAGCACAGACCCGCAAGATTTAGACAAGACGCCCTACCAGGACACGCGATCAGCTTAGGTTTTCATTCAAGAAATCGTGCCGCAACAGCGGCGAGGTCAGTATGAGTTCAGTCCCCTCCTCCATCCAATCCCCGATCCAGCGCCGTGTCACGGTCCCGGTACGCATCGGGCCGGTGACCGCGGGCGGCGGCGCGCCCATCGTCGTCCAGTCCATGACCAACACCGACACCGCCGACGTCGCGGCCACCGTGCGTCAGGTGGCGGAGCTGGCGGAGGCCGGCTCCGAGCTGGTCCGCATCACGGTCAACACCGAGACCGCCGCCCGCGCGGTGGCGCAAATCCGCACCGCGCTGGACGCCCAGGGCTGCGGCGTGCCGCTGATCGGCGACTTCCATTTCAACGGCCACCGTTTGCTCACCGACTACCCGGACTGCGCCCAGGCCCTGGCCAAATACCGCATCAACCCCGGCAACGTGGGCAGCGGCGCGACGCGCGACAGCCAGTTCGCCACCATGATCGAGATTGCCTGCCGTTATGACCGGCCGGTGCGCATCGGCGTCAACTGGGGCAGCCTGGATCAGGATCTGATCGTGCGCATGATGGATGAGAACGCCCGCAGCGCCGCCCCCCTGTCGGCCGAGCGCGTGATGCACGAGGCCATGGTGGAGTCCGCGGTCGCCAATGCCGCGCGCGCGGTGGAGCTGGGCCTGCCCAAGGACCACGTCATCCTGTCCTGCAAGATGAGCGGCGTGCAGGATCTGATCGCCGTCTACCGCATGCTGGCCGCCCGGTCGGACCACGCCCTGCATCTGGGCTTGACCGAGGCCGGGATGGGTTCCAAGGGAATCGTCGCCTCCACCGCGGCCCTGGCCGTGCTGTTGCAGGAAGGCATCGGCGACACCATCCGCGTCTCGCTCACCCCGGCGCCGGGGGAGGCGCGCACCCGCGAGGTGCAGGTGGCGCAGGAAATCCTCCAGACCATGGGCCTGCGCTCCTTCGCCCCCATGGTCACCGCCTGCCCCGGCTGCGGACGCACCACCAGCGACACCTTCCAGCACCTGGCCCAGGACATCCAGGGCTACCTGCGCGAGCAGATGCCGCAGTGGCGCGCCCGTTATCCGGGGGTGGAAACCCTGCAAGTCGCGGTGATGGGCTGCGTGGTGAACGGCCCCGGCGAGAGCAAACACGCCAACATCGGCATCAGCCTGCCGGGCAACGGCGAGCGCCCGTCGGCGCCCGTCTTCATCGACGGCGAGAAAGTCGCGACCCTCAAGGGCGACGATATCACCGCGCAATTCAAGCGCATGGTGGACGACTACGTCGAGCGGCGTTATGGCTGAGCCTGTTGGGGTTCGTTCCTCACCCCAACCTACATGGATCACGCCGGTCGCCTGTAGGTTGGGGTGAGCGAGAGCGAACCCCAACGCTCACCCGAGCCGGCCTGACCCGAAGCGACCAGAAAAAACAGTTCTCACACAAAGACACAAAGATCACAAAGGTCTTCAACGCGGTCCAGCAAGTCACCCGCGCAATGATCGGCCGGACGCTGCCAATGATCTCTTTTCCTTTGTGTTCTTTGTGTCTTTGTGTGAGCCATTCCCGGTCTTAGATTCAACCACCTTGCCACCCGAGGAGCCCGCCATGTTCAAGCAGTTGATTCCCATCGCTCTGATCGCCGTCTGCACCCCCGCCCTGGCCGCCGAGCCCATGGTGGTCCAGGTCAAACGCCTGTCGCTGGACACCGCGCTCAAGATCGCCCAGGGCAGCATCGCCGCCTGCCGCGAGAAAGGCATCCAGATCGGCGTCACCGTGGTGGATCGCGACGGCACGGTGCAGGTCACCCTGCGCGACACCATCGCCGCGCCCATCACGGTGCCGATCAGTGAGCAGAAGGCCCGCACCGCGGTCAACTTCAACGCCGCCACCTCCGCCATGAAGGACCGCGCCAACAGCCCCATCGGCCGCATCGACGGTTTGCTGATGTCCCCCGGCGGCGTGCCGATCCTGGTCGGCGGATCGGCCCTGGCCGGCGGGGTGGGCGTCAGCGGCGCACCGGCCGGCGAGACCGATGAGGAATGCGCACTGGCCGGCGTCGCCAAGGTGCAGGAGGATTTGGATTTGGCGATGTAGTGTTGGGCGGATCCCTGGCCTTGATCATAATTCCGGCCACCCGTCGTTGCGGCAGCCCGTCGCGGCCGCGGGCCGCTCCTACGGTAGGAGCGGCC
>NZ_CAIZIZ010000398.1 GCF_903933125.1 uncultured Lamprocystis sp.
ACTTCAGACGATACCGCCGGTCTCCCGCTGCCGCCACCTCCGCAGGAGCCGCCGGCCCTGGTCCAGCCCACCCGTGCACAGCGCCCGGCCTCAGGCAAAAATGGCCAAAGTCGAGTGTCTATGGTGACCCCTAATTCCGATCCAGTCGGCTTACCTGGCCTTACGTTCTGCAATTTCCTCTATTACTTTCTGGATATGCGACTCGGCAAGGCCGCCTGGCCGAGTGGATGCAACTCCACCGGCGCACATCCAATTCCGCAACGCGACACCTGCCCATCCCGGTGCGCCGCGGATGTGCCCATTATAGGAGGGGTAAACGGTAGGAATGTAGGATGAATCCTAAGTCCGGGTAAGCATCTTCCCTGGCATGAATACCCGCCTGCCCATACCGCCGCGCGTGAGGCGGCAACTTGGAAAACGGGGCTTAGGCTCGAATGGCGCTCAATCAGACAGACGCCCTATTCCTATCAAATTCAAAGTGACGCGGGCGCCCGACTCGCTCAGACCCAGCCCGCTCATCGTCAACCCGATAATGACCCGGCAGGCCGGACAGGGTTTCAGCGTGGTACCGAACGGGCCGCCGACGGGGCCGGGACCCGACCCGCACCCCGGCGCGGCCGAGCGCCCCGGAGTGCTGGGGGCGCTGTTGCGTTGGCGCGACCAGAAAGCGCAGCAGGAAGCGCACGAGGGCGTCGCGAGCGCTATCGCGTGCTGACCCGCGCCGTCCTGCGGCAGATCGCGGACACCCCCAGGACCCGAAAATGCTGGTCGCCGTTAAAGGCATCGGCAAGCCCTCCGTCGCGCGCTACGGGATCGATGAGAGCGGGATCACCAAGAAGGGACGCCACTCGGTGAGCGTCGCCCAACAATAGTCCAAGGCTTCCACTCCAAGGCCGGCGTTTCATCCATCACCACCAACGGCCGCGCTGCCGCGCGGCACTGCCAGATGGTCGGCGAGCCTGAGGGCAAAAGCGACGATGCTCCAGGTCGGATTGCCGCTGCCGCTGGTCGGAAAGACCGATCCGCCGCAGATAAACAGGTTGACGACGCCGTGCACCTTGAGATCGGCATCGACGACGCCGGTGGCCGGTCGCGCACTCATCCGGGTGCCGCCGAGGTGGTGCGATGCATCGGCGAACAAGGCCGGCTCCAGATCGTTCGGGTCAGACAGCAGACGACCAAGTCCGCGCTTATCCAACACGGTCCGCAGGGTCTCCTGGAGCCGCACCAGTGTTTCGATCTCCGGAGGATTCAGGCGCCAGTTCAAACGCGCCAGGGGATTGCCGAACCGGTCTTTTCCCGTTCCCAGGGTGATCCGGCTGTCGGGGTCTGGCGCCTGCTCGCAGTGATTGAAAACCACCAGGTTGCGGCGCTGCGCGCGCGCCAGGGCGCGGGCGCGGAAGTAGAGCCGGTACAGACCGTAGGGCAGGATCTCGCGCGGGGTCAGATGATAAATCAGGTCGTAAATGGGGGGCCGCAGCGAAGGGTCGAGGCGCCGCCCGGCATAGCCGCGGCGCAACAGACATTTCATGATCTGAAGCGTCGTGTCATAGCCCTGTTCCACGACCGGCGGGCGCGCCACTTCAAAGTGGAGATAGCCGTTCAGGCAGCGCAGGGCGCGTTGCTTGTCGAACGCCAGACCAAGGCCGGGCTGCATCATGCCGCCGCTGATCGGAGAACCAAGATACCCGGTGAGATCGACACCCGCATTCAATCGAATCTTCCCGTAGAGGGCGCGCGGATGATCCATGAAATACCGGCCGAGCGGCTCACGCGGGTAGCGCGCTTGCGGGTTGTCCAGCAACCCCAGGAGCAGCAGGCGGGTGTTTTCGATCCCGCCCATGGCAAGGATAAAGCGTCCGGCGCGCACCTCGTGCGCCGCGCCGCCGGTGGACGGGGCCGCCCGTAGCGCAGTAAGCCGCACTCCTGATTCGTTCAGGCGCAGCCCGGTCACTGTCAACCCGATGATAATCAGGCAGGCCGGACAGGTTTTCAGGGTGGTACCGAAGAGGCTCCAGAAATCCGGCGGACGCTTCGCCCACAGGGCGAGTTTCGGCGAAAAATCGGCAAGTCCGAAGTGCTCACAGTGACCATCCGGCGCCGGCTGCCCGGCGCTGGTCGCCACACGCTCGACGAATGGTTCCGGCAATCGCATCAGGCGTCCAGCCTGTCGCAGAAAGCCGAGATACTCGGTGAAGGACACCGGCCAACCGCTCGCCGGAACCCAGTCGCGGGTCTCGAAATCGATCGGCTCCAGTGGCATACAGCGCCCGGCCCAGAGATTGGCATTACCGCCAAGCATCCGCAGTCGATGCACAAAGTGCTCGCGGACCGGGTGACCGACCGACTCCAACGTGCTCAATTCCTGGGTGGCCTGATGCGGTGCAGCATAGCCGCTTTCAACGACACAGACCGAGTGGCCAGCCTGAACCAGGGCGGCAGCGATGGCCAGACCCGCAGGGCCGGACCCAACGACACACACATCCGCCTCAATCAGTTGCCCAGGCTCCAAGTGACGGGCCGCGATCACCGTCATGGCTGGTTATCGATCAGATAGTGTATTCCGGCAGCACGCCCGGTCGTACGCAAACGCCACATCGCCGCTCACCCCCACCTTCAGAAGTCCGTGGACAGGGCACTCACCGACGCCAAGAGGGCGCCGTCCGTCACAGTCTGATCATAAAGTCACCGCACAACAAGGCGCTGCCGCTTACACTGTGAACTCCATCACACCTGGTCACCAGGGAATCTGATGATGCACGAAGTGTATCGTACTCCGATCCGTTACCGATCGCGGGTCAGCCGCCCGCTGCCGCCGGCAGGCGGCGGAAAAACGCGAACCAGGGTGACGGGTCAGAGCGCTGGAGCCTGAGCAAGGGCCGGTGTACTCTCTCACACTGATTTTATTAAGATCTTGGGAATCGCCACCGGCTAACGGCCATGGAAGGAACATCAATCCACCCCGGAAGATAAAAGGCCCCCGTGGGAGCGGCGTCCCGCCGCGATGCGGTGCCGCGGTGACCTCAAACGCTGCGGCTGCCCGCTCGGCCCCATCG
>NZ_CAIZIZ010000399.1 GCF_903933125.1 uncultured Lamprocystis sp.
ACACCTGCGCGCGCTTTCTCAGTATCTGCCTTTCGACTCCTGGGATGACCTGTTTGACTTCATGCTGGAGGGTCTGCGGCCGGCTTCGCGCAAGCCCCGAAGCCGGCCAAATACGGGGTAGGGTCAAATTTGGAATTGCTGGTGCCCACCCACCTGCGATCCTGGTATACTCTTGTGTTACGGTCTATCACGACCGCGAGCAAGCCGTTGCCCGCGTGCTCGCCCTTCCCCGAGTCCGGTATTCAATCGTGTCGAAAGCCAAACCACCACGCGATGAACTGCGCGCCGCGCTGCAGGCCAGCCGGGACTCTTTCCTCTATGCCGGTCTGTTCAGCCTGTTCATTAACCTCTTATTGTTGGTGCCGGCACTTTACATGCTGCAGGTCTACGACCGCGTCCTGGCGAGCAGCAGCGAAACGACCCTGTTGATGCTGACCATCCTGGCCGTGGGTCTCTACGCGATCATGGCAGCGCTGGAGTTCGTGCGCTCGCGGATCCTGGTGCGGGTCGGGGCGCGGATCGATATGTCGCTCAACGCCCGTCTCTTTACCGCCATGTTCGATGCCGGTCTGCGCGGGCGCAAGGGGGCGGGGGCACAACCGATTCAGGACCTGGGTACCTTGCGTCAGTTTCTGACCGGCAACGGGCTCTTCGGGTTTTTCGACGTCCCCTGGATACCCGTCTATCTTGCCGTCCTGTTCCTGCTGCATCCCTGGATTGGTTGGCTGGCCGTTGGTGGCTCGGTGCTGTTGATCGGGCTGGCGTTCGCCAACGAGTTGCTCACGCGCAATCCACTGGGCCAGGCCAACACCCTGTCGGTTGCGACCAATCAATACGTCTCCGCGAATCTGCGTAATGCCGAGGCGCTGGAGGCCATGGGCATGCTCCACAATGTGCAGGAGCGCTGGCTGACACGCCATGTGGAAGTGCTGAAACTTCAGGCCCTGGCGAGTGACCGTGCCGGTCTGCTTGCCAACACCAGTAAGGCGGTGCGGATCACCTTGCAGTCCTTGGTGTTGGGTGTTGGCGCCTACCTGGCGATCCAGCAGATCGTGACCCCCGGCGTCATGATTGCCGGGTCGATCCTGATGGGGCGGGCGCTTGCCCCAGTGGATATGCTGATCGGCACCTGGAAGGGGTTTCTCGGGGCGCGCAGCGCCTATGAGCGCTTGCGTGAACTGCTGCATGCCATTCCCCAGCGGCTCCCGAAGATGAGCCTGCCCGCGCCGAAGGGGCGCGTTTCAGTGGAGGACGTGGTGGCCATCCCCCCCGGCTCTGATGTGGCGGTCCTGAAACGGATCAGCTTTGAAGTGTCCGCCGGTGAGGTGGTGGCCATTATCGGCCCCAGCGCCGCGGGTAAATCGACGCTCGCGCGGGTGCTACTCGGTGTCTGGCCGATCGCCTCGGGCACCGTGCGCATCGATGGCGCTGATATCGCCAACTGGAACCGCGAACAGCTCGGCCCATTCATCGGCTATCTGCCTCAGGATGTGGAACTCTTCGATGGCACGGTCAGTGAGAACATCGCGCGCTTCGCGGTCATCGACCCGGCGAAGGTCGTTGCGGCGGCGCAGCGCGCCTGCGTACATGACATGATTCTGCGTCTGCCGAAGGGCTACGATACCCCCATCGGTGAAGGCGGCGCGGTGCTTTCGGGCGGTCAACGACAACGCATTGGCCTGGCTCGGGCACTGTATGGCAAACCGGCCCTGGTCGTGCTGGACGAACCCAATTCCAATCTCGATGATCAGGGAGAGGCCGCGCTGGTTGCGGCCATTGCCCAGCTCAAGGCGGAGCGCGCGACGGTGTTTATCATCACCCACCGACCGAGCGTCTTGAACAGCGTGGATAAGATCCTCGCGTTGCGCGAGGGTGCCATCGCCTTGTTTGCGCCCCGCGATCAGGTGCTGGCGCAACTCATCAAGCCCGCGGCGATAACCCGCGCCGACCCTGCACTCAGCCTGGCGCGCTAACCGTACGGCCCCTCACGTCTCCTCCCTCGTGATGGGGGGAGGGAGCGAACCCTGCATCGACGGACTCCAATGAACGCCACCGTAATTCCCCTACCGGTCAAAACACTCGCCGACTCCACTTGTTTGCGTACCACTGATCGCCCTGAGCGCATCCTGGGGGTGCTGATCCTGCTGATCGGATTCGGCGGCTTGGGCCTGTGGTCCGCACTGGCCCCGATCGATAGTGCGGTTGTCGCCGAAGGGATGGTCAACGTTGAATCTTCCCGTAAGACGATTCAGCATTTCGAAGGCGGTATCTTGACTGAGATCACCGTGCGCGAAGGCGATTCGGTGAAGACCGGCCAAGTGCTGATGCGGCTCGACGACACCGATGCCCGGGCGCAGTTGGAGATTATCCGCAGTCAATACCTGGCGCAGCGCGCCGAGGAGGCCCGGTTGATCGCCGAGCGTGATGAGCGCAATGCGATCGACTTTCCGGAAGATCTGTTGGGCGCGCAGGTGGACCCGCGGGTACACCTGGCGATTACCGGGCAGCAGCGTGTCTTTGAGACCAGGCGTAAGGCCAGGGATGGAGAAATCGAGGTGCTGCAGCAACGTATCGGTCAGCTCGACGAACAGGTTCGCGGGTTCGAAGCCTTGACTGCAAGCGAAACCGATCGAATCGCGCTCTATCAGGAGGAGATCGATGGCTTAAATAAACTGTTCGCGAAAGGGCTTGGCGATAAGGGTCGCTTGCGTGAGTCGCAACGGTTGATTGCCGAGGTGTCGGGTGACCGCGGTCAACACCAGGCGGCAATCGCTGGGGCGAAGGTGCAGATCGGCGAGACCCGGTTGCAGATCGTTCAGGTGGAACGCAATTTCTCAAGTGAAGTCGCTGAACAGTTGCGTGCCGTCCAAACGACGCTCTCGGACCTGCGTGAACGGATGGGCGCACTGGAGAAGACCGTCGAGCGTACGGTGATCAGAGCACCGGTCGACGGGTCCGTGGTTGGCATGAAGATTCATACGGTCGGCGGGGTGCTGCGCCCTGGTGACATGATCATGGATATCATTCCGCGAGGCGAGCCGCTGCTGGTGGAAGCGCGCGTCCGGCCGCAGGACATCGACCGCGTGGCGCCTGGTCTGGAGTCTGAGATTCGCTTCAGCGCATTCAATGCGCGACTGACTCCGACGGTGCCGGGCAAGGTCTTGACGATCTCCGCGGATCGGCTGACGGACCCGGCGAATGGGTTCTCGTATTACCTGGCACGTATCCAGGTGACCACCGAGGGTCTTGCCGCTTTGGGTAAACGTACTTTGCTTCCTGGCATGCCGGCGGAGGTCATGATCAAGACCGGGGAGCGGACTTTCTTCGAGTATCTGGTACGCCCGTTGACCGACCGGTTGGCGCGAGCGTTCAAGGAAGATTGACCCCGGCCCACAACAGTTACGCGCCGCGTGCCGAGGGCGCTTTCTTGGTTAACGGGTCATGAACATCCTCGCCCTCCTTGCCGTGTTCTCCGGAGCGGGTCTGGGCGCCCTGCTGCGCTGGGGATTGGGCTTGCGGCTTAATCCCCTCTTTCCCTCCTTGCCGTTGGGAACCCTGGCCGCCAACCTCCTGGGCGGCTTGCTGGTGGGCCTCGCCGTGGCCTGGATGGGGCGCCATCCAGGCCTCCCGCCGGAGTTGCGGCTCTTCGTCATCACCGGTTTTCTCGGCGGACTCACGACTTTTTCGACCTTTTCCGCTGAAGTGGTGACCATGCTCGCGCGGGGCGAGTACGGCTGGGGCCTCGCCGCCGCGGGCGCTCACCTCGCCGGCTCGCTTGTACTGACGGTCACCGGCATGGGTCTGGCTCACCTGCTGCTTGCGCGGGGCTGATGGGGCCGCGATGCGGCTTCGGCGAATCATGACCGGATTATCCCGGCTGACGCGCAGAGAAGATGAACGGAGGATGACGGCGCCCTCGGTGTTCTGAATGCCAGCTCAGGGGACTGGCAGAAATCGCCAGAGATGTGATCGGATCGGCAGTGTGACGCAAGAGTCCCTTTTATACTTGGCATCAAAGTGTGCTTTCCAAGAACGAGAGAATGCGGGCCGGCAGATCGGTGACAACCGAACACGCGCTCCATTGCCAAGCTAGGCTGGTCTTTGTGCCGTAAGGCGCAGAGTGGTTTTGCCTGCTGGGACCTAGTCCATGCCGGATCACCAATCATCGAATGCGCTGCCCCTCGCAGCCAAAATCGCCAGTCCCGAGGCGGGACAACCGCGTGTCGATGCGGCTGACCTGCTCATGGTCTGCCGCGACCGGCTTGCCCAGGGTGTTGCAACGGCCTTTGCCGAGAACCTGGGGCGCGCGAACGACGACTTGCTCGGCATGGCCGATCGTGCCACCAGCCTGAATCAGCAGCAGTTGTGTTTCGCCGCGATGAATCTGTTGAGCAATCGTGGTCAAGTGCTGCTGGCACAGTTCCGGGCCAGCTATGTCCACTTCTTTGATCATAACGTCTCCGCGCTCCAACGCGGCCGCAGTGTCCCGGAGGGCGACGCCGACTGCCGCCTGATCGACGCCGATGACTTCCAGCGTGATCTGGCGATCGACAAGCTTGCGGTCCGTGCCGCTTGTCGCTGCGCATCACAACTGAGCGCGCTCGACCGGCGCCTCGCCGCGCTGCTGCAGCTCCCATGGATCAGCCAGGACGACAATCCGCTCTACCCGCGCGCCCTGTTTGCGGCCATGCTCAATGTGTTTGCCGTACTCAAGGTCGGGGATCAGGTGGCGCTGATGCTCCTCAAACAGTTCGAACGTCAGACCGCAGCTGAACTTCCGAGTATCTACAACGACCTCAACCGCCATCTCATCGACTATGGCATCCTGCCCGAGATCCCGGTCGGGATGCCTGCCGCGGTGCACAGCGCCGCGTCGCTTGAACCCGTGTCGTCAGGGTCGTCGTCGTCCCTGGGCGTGGTTGACTCTGAACCAAGCGTCGCCGTACCGCGGATCGCCGGGGCAGGTTTCGACCTGACGGATCATGGTGCGCCCGCCCAGTTCGAAAACGAGGTCTTTGCCCAACTTGCGCGAGTAATCGCGACCGCCACGGGCAACCCTCACGGGCGGCTGGGACCGTCTGCAGGGTCCCGCCCGCCGGAGTCGTCGCTCGGGTTGGCCCAACTGATCGAGTCCCTGACCCGCCTGCAACTCGGCCGTGCGGATACCCGTCACCTGGCTGGCCTGGGTCAGGTGCCGATCGACCCGATATCCACCACCGTCCTGCGGCAACTGCGCGCCACGGCGATGGTCAGTCGATCGCACCCGGTCGATGCCTTGACGATCGATATCGTGGCCATGCTTTTTGATGCCATCTTCGACGACCCCGACCTGTCGGTAACGCTGCGCGCGCAGATCGCCAAGCTTCAGATTCCGGTGCTCAAGGCGGCCCTGCTGGATAAAGCCTTCTTCTCCAACAAGCGGCATCCGGCCCGGCGTTTGCTTGATCTCATCGCCAACTCGGGGGTGGGCCGCAACCAAGCCGATGAACCCCGTCTGATGGCCAGAATCCAACCCATCGTCGATGCCGTGGTTACCGGCTTTGATACCGACATCAACGTCTTTGCCAAGCAGGCGCTCAAGCTCGATGACTTCCTCCAGGACGAGGACGCGCAGGCGCAGACCCGAACCACCGCTACGGTGGACCAACTCGCGCAACGCGAGCGCCAGGAGGTCGTCAAGACACGCGTGGACGCGGAGATCCACAGGCGATTGGCGCAGCGCGGTGTGCCTGCCCTGGTCGCCGAATTCCTCGACTGCCACTGGCGCCTGGTGCTGACGCGCACCTATGTTCGCTCGGGCGGCGAGGGAGCCCCGTGGGTCGCGGCCTTGGCCGCGCTGGATGACCTGATCTGGAGTGTCCAGCCAAAGCGGGGAGCGGCGGAGCGCAACCGGCTTCTCACACTGTTGCCGGACTTGCTGAAACGACTGCGTACCGCAATCGAGGCCGTCGGGCGCAATGACGCCTGGGATCCCTTCTTTGGTCAGTTGATCAAGCTGCACGTTGCGGCACTGCATAAGGACGGCATCCCGGACAGCCAACGCGAGCCATCGGATACGGCACTCGCGCCGGTGCTGCCGACCCTGTCAAAGCAAAATACGCGCAAAGGTCTGCGGACCCTGGAACTGGTCGATGGTCCGTCGGGCATCGAATACCGTCCAGCGGATCCGATCGCCGCGGTGAGCCAGCCGGTGCCCAAAGAGGACCGCCATCTGTGGCTCGCCCGTTCCCTGGGCGTTGGCGCCTGGGTCGAGTTCGAGAGTTTCCGGGGGACGCGCAAAACCCTGCGTCTCAACTGGATCAGTGAACTGCGTGGGGTCTGTCTGTTCGCCAACCGCCAGGGCGAGAACACCGTGACGTTGGCGACTCCCAGCCTCGCCGAACATCTGCGCGAAGGGACCGCGCGGGTGCTGAGCCAGGCCCCGCTGACCGATCGCGCGGTCGCGCACCTGTTGGAAGGCAGGGCGACGCGTGCCGCGACCTAGCGCCGCGCGCCCCATCGATCCGGGCGTGGCATCTCCCCCTACGGTGACGGATACGCGGCTGGGCGCAGCCTCGCTGCACGGCGTTCGCAGTGTGTTGGAATGGCTGATCCGCTATAATGCCACGCCTTGCTAATTGGTTGCTTGGTGCGGCCTCGATCAAGATTCCGGCCACTTGGGCTCGCCGGGTGCGTAGTCAGGCCATCCTGGCCTGACACCGTCAGGGCTGGAAGCCCTGACTACGCACACCGGTGGCCGGGATTACGATCAAGGCCGTTGGTGCCGTGGCATTCCGATCCTGGACTTTCCCAGGCCGCATCGCGGCACCATTAGGGTTTTACTGTAACCAACGCTGCCGCGGGTCCGATTCCCGAATCGGCGCCGAAGATCCTGTGAGCCGACAGGTTGATTCCTCGTGGCGGGTTTCAAAATGCCCCTGATGTCACGGATTAGGGTGCGCTGGAGGTTTGTCGATGTCCGTCGAGCCGATGATTTGCGTTGAGGGCTTGAGCAAGTGTTACCAGGTCTATGCGCATCCCCAGGATCGGCTCAAGCAAACCCTCTGGCGCGGTCGGCGCACTTTCTACCGCGAGTTTTGGGCACTACGGGATGTATCTTTTACGGTGCACCGTGGTGAGACTGTCGGAATCATCGGGCGCAATGGCTCCGGCAAGTCCACGTTGTTGCAGATGATCTGCAGCACCCTGACGCCGACGACCGGAGACATTGCGGTGTTCGGAAGGGTTGCGGCCCTTCTGGAGCTCGGCGCCGGATTCAATCCGGAGTTCAGCGGTCTCGATAATGTGCGCATGAATGCCACCTTGCTCGGTCTGACGCCAGCCGAGATTGATGCGCGTCTGCCGGACATTCTCGCGTTCGCGGACATCGGGGAGTTCATTGATCAGCCGGTCAAGACCTATTCCAGCGGTATGTTCGTGCGGCTCGCCTTTGCGGTGATTGCTCATGTCGACGCGGATATCCTGATCATCGACGAGGCGCTGGCGGTCGGCGACGGTTTCTTCACCCAGAAATGTATGCGTTTCTTGCGGCAATTTCGGGAGACCGGTACCTTGCTGTTCGTCAGCCACGATACGAGCGCGGTCCTCAATCTTTGCGCTCGGGCGGTGTGGCTGGATCATGGCTCAGTGCGGCAGCAGGGGGTCGCCAAGGAGGTGTGCGAAGCCTATCTTGCCGACATCTCCGATCAACAGCGACGGGAGTTGGGCGTCGGCTCGGTCAGTTCGCCGACAACGGAGCCTGCGGCAGCGGAGCGACGGCCGACGCGCGTCCTGGATCAGCGGCTGTCTTACCTGAATCACAGTCGGTTCCGTAACGATATCGAGATCTTCAACTTCAGTCCCGACGCCATCGCCCATGGTGCCGGCGGGGCACGTGTCATTGATGTGGCACTGCGGGACGCGCATGGCAATCGCCTCGCTTGGGCGGTCGGCGGCAGCGACGTCGAACTGGTGGTGCAGGTCGAGGCAATGACTGCCGTTGCGCGTCCGATTGTCGGTTTTTTCGTGAAGGACCGCCTCGGCCAACTGTTGTTCGGCGACAATACTTTTTTGACCCGCGCGCATGATCCGCTGCCGGTCACCGCGGGTGATCACTTTGAGGCCCGCTTTGCCTTCGCTTTACCGATTCTGCCTCCCGGTGAATACTCTGTGGATATTGGTGTGGCCGAAGGAAGTCAAAGCGATCACATCCATCATCACTGGGCGCATGATGCCCTGTTATTTCGAGCCCATACGAGCAGTGTCACCACGGGCCTGATCGGTATTCCGATGGCGCGTATCGCGCTTGAACGGATCGGCTGATCGCTGCGCGCTCTAGCGGTTATAGAGAGTCACCCTTATGTCCCATCAGTATCACCGCCTTTTTGATCCAGAGGCGCAGGATTCCCTGGCGAAACTCGCCCGCCTCGTCCGTCCCGGCTCGGAGGTGCTCGACCTTGGCGCCGGGCCGGGCGTATTGGCGACGTATTTGATGGAGGAACGGGCCTGTTACGTCGATGGCATCGAATACGACCCCGCGTCCGCTGAGCAGGGACAGCGAGCCTTTCGCTCCTTGTGGGTGGCGGATCTCAATCTGGAAGATCCGGCTGCGTTGGTCGGATCTGCGCGTTACGATTTTATCGTTTGTGCCGACATCCTGGAACATCTCATTGCGCCGGAAGCCCTGCTGTGCCGGCTCGCCGGCCTGCTCAAGCAGGATGGGCAGTTGCTGCTTTCGGTGCCGAATGTGGCGCACGTCGGGCTGATTGCCGAGTTGATTGGCGGCGAACTGCGTTACCGTCAGGAAGGTTTGCTGGATCGGACCCATCTGCGTTTCTTTACCCGCGCCTCGCTCAAACGGTTGCTGACTGAGTCCGGGTGGCGCGCTCTGCAGATCGATCAGGTGCGGGTGCCGATTACCCAGAGTGAGTTTTCGCCCGCGGCCCTGACTGATTTGCCGCCGCCGGTGCGCGACCTGCTGCTCGTCGCCGAAGACGCCGAGACCTATCAGTTCATCGTGGCGTGCGTGCCGCGGGAGCGGGTGTTGAGCGAGTTGACGGCTGCGGCTTTACCAGTTCCGAGTCCGACGATAGTGGATGTGATCGTGCCGGTGTATGCCGGTCTGGCCGAGACCCGGGCCTGTATCGAAAGTGTGCTAAACGCGCCCGTCACCGTGCCATTCGAGTTGGTCGTCATTGATGACTGCGGTCCCGAGCCGGCCTTGCGCGAATGGCTGCGCGGGCTTGCGGAGCAGGGACGTTTGACCCTGCTGGAGAACGCGGAGAATCAGGGGTTCATCGTCTCCGTGAACCGCGGTATGGCCTTGCATGATGATCGGGATGTCATCCTGTTGAACAGCGATACCGAGGTGGCGAACGATTGGCTCGATCGGCTGCGCGCTGCCGCCTATCAAGCGGCGGATGTCGGCACCGTGACACCCTTTGCAAATAGCGGTGCGACGATTTGCGCTTACCCGTTGTTCTGCGTTGATAATGCACTTCCCGCGGGATGGAGTGTCGCGGCGCTCGATGCCCTGATGCGTAAGATCAATCCTGATGCGGGCGTCGATTTGCCGACCTCGGTGGGTTACTGTACCTATATCCGACGCGACTGTTTGCAAGCCGTTGGTCTTTTCGACGCTTTCGCCTTCGGGCGCGGCTATGGCGAAGAAAATGACTTCAGCATGCGCGCGCGCTATGCCGGGTGGCGTCACCGTCTGGCCGCCGATGTGTTTGTCTTGCATCGCGGGGGCGTCAGCTTCGGCAACGATAAGGCGGCGCTGGTGGCCCAGGCGGGACTGACGTTGCGCGAGCGGCACCCGGCTTATGACCTGATCGTAGCAGAGCACATCAGAAAGGATCCGGCGCGGGCGCTGCGCCAGCGGGTCGACTGGCAACGCCTGGCGCGTTCGCCACGGCGACGCCTGTTGTTTATCAGCCATGACTGGGGCGGAGGTGTGGAGCGACATCTGCGCGAGCTGGCCCTATGGCTCGAACCCTCGGCCGAGGTCCTGGTGCTGCGTCCCGCGGGTGAGGATGATTTGACGTTGTCCTGGCAGCGCGGCGGCGAGGCGGCCGTCCTCAGCTTCCATCGGACGCTTGACCATGATCGCCTGATCAGGCTGCTGCGTGCATTGCGCATCGAGCGCGTTCATGTGCATCACTTGCTGGGGATCGAGGAGGCGGCGCGGCAGGTCCTGGGTGCCTTGGCGGTGCCCTACGATCTGACCGTACATGACTTTCTGCCGGTGTGCCCCCGAATCAATCTGATCGATAGTAATGGACATTTTTGCGATCAGCCCGCCGCGGCGGTTTGCGGGCGCTGCCTGGCGGCCGATCCGGCAGCCCGTTCCAGGGATATCCTGGCCTGGCGGGCCACTCAGGGCGCCTGGTTGTCCGGGGCGGCGCGGGTCTTGGCGCCGAGTCGCGATGCTGCGGCCCGACTGCAGCGTGTCTGGCCGGATCTGGTTGTGCATAGTGCGCCACACGATCAGCTACCCAGTCCGGTTAGCTACCCGCTGCCGCGCCCGCGTCGTTGGTGTGGCCCGGATACGGCATTGCGCGTTGTGGTGCTCGGTCAGTTGTCTGTCGCCAAGGGGTTAAATCTATTGACGGCGTGCGCCCTGGATGCCGCGGCCCGCCGCTTGCCGCTGGAATTCCATCTCGTGGGGCATCCGTTAGGGCCGGTACCCTCGCCCGCACAGGCCCCGTTGATTGTTCACGGTGCTTATCAAGAGTCCGAGTTGCCGGGCCTTCTAAAGTTTCTTGGCCCCCATCTCGCCTGGTTTCCGGCGCGCTGGCCGGAGACCTGGAGCTACACGCTGAGTTCCTGTCTGCAGGCCGGGTTGCCGATCGCGGCTCCACTGCTCGGTGCCTTCCCGGAGCGGCTGGCGACCCGGTCCTGGTCCTGGTTGCTGCCGATCGATCTGGATCCGGGGGAGATCAACGATCGACTGCTGGCATGCGGTAACGGCGATCTGACCACGCTCCAGGATACTGGGCTGAGCAATCCACCCCTGATCGGCCGCTACTTCGATTATCAGATGAACTATTTGATGCCAATCGCCGCGGCACGTCCGGAGGACGGTGAGGCGATGGCTGTTGTGATCGCGGCAGACGTGTCGGTTGGACATACAACAAGACCCCGACCTTTCGCGCTCCATCAAAGCTCGGGGCAAGCGCTGATTGACCAGATTGCGCGTCTGCGCGAGGAAAACGACGCCCTCCGGGGCGGTATCGCCGAACGCGATGCGCTTCTCACCCGGCAGCGCGACGATGCGCTGCGTGCATGGAGCGAGTTGGCGAATCACCGCGCTGAGATTGCCGGATTGTTGGAGCATCAGCGTGCCGAACGTGCCGAACTATTGGTGCACCACCGAACGGAATGTGCTGAACTGTTAGCGCGTCACCGAACGGTGTATTCTGGCCTGTTGGTGCACCACCGGACCGAACGTGCCGAGCTGTTGGCACACCACCAGACCGAACGTGCCGAGTTATTGGCCCGCGCCGAGCGCTGCATCCAGACGATGGAGTCTGCTTTGGCGAGCCGCCGGACCGAACGTGCCGAGCTGTTGGCGCACCATCGGACTGAACGTGCCGAGCTGTTGGCGCACCACCGGACCGAACGTGCCGAGCTATTGGCCCGCGCCGAGCGCTGCGTCCAGACGATGGAGTCTGCTTTGGCGCAACGAGATTGGCAGATCAATGAGATCTACCGCTCCACGTCCTGGCGGCTAACCAAGCCCGTACGGGGGATGGGTCGGGCGTTACAGGCGACGCGGGCTGGCCTGGTGTTGACGCTGCGGGCCTTGTGGCATCGACTGCCACTGAGCGAGCAGAACCGTTCCCGGACGAAATCCGCGGTGTTTCGACTCGGTGCCCCGTTATTGCGGGGGAGTTCGGCCTATGTCGCTTGGCTAGAGCAGGTATCCGGGGCTGAACAGGCATCCGGGGTTGAACAGGCATCCGGGGTTGAACAGGCATCCGGGGTTGAACAGGCATCCGAAATTGAACACGTGCCCGAAGTGGAGCATGAACCGACCGCTGCGGCTAACAGCGGGATCAGCATTGATGAGCCCGGACCCCTTGCCCCGATCGTAGAAGACCTGAGAATCCCCGGCGGCGTCGCTTCGCAGCCACGGGTGTCGATCGTGATACCAGTGTACAACAAGCTCGATTACACGCTCGCGTGTCTAGATTCGATTGCCCGGCAACTCCCCCAGGTTTCTATTGAGGTGTTGGTCGTCGATGACGGTTCAACCGACGCGACCGAGCCCCGGCTCTCGATCCGGGAGGATCTGCGCTACTTACGCAATCCGCAGAACCTGGGTTTCGTCGGGTCCTGTAACCGTGGTGCTCAGGCGGCGTGCGGCGAGTTCATTTTCTTTCTGAACAACGATACGGTGGTCCATGAGGGATGGCTGGATCATTTGGTGCAAATCTTCAAGGATGTTCCTGATGTTGGCCTGGTTGGCAGTAAGCTGATCTATCCGGATGGGCGTTTGCAGGAAGCTGGTGGCATTATCTGGACCGATGCCACCGGTTGGAACTGGGGTCGACTTGCTGATCCGACGGCCCCTGAGTTCAGCTTTACCCGTGATGTAGACTATTGCTCCGGGGCGGCTTTGCTGATTCGTCGTGCGCTCTTTATCGAACTCGGCGGGTTTGATGAATGCTACGCGCCGGCCTATTACGAAGATACGGATTTGGCGTTTACCGTGCGCTCGCTCGGCTTGCGCGTACTCTACCAACCGCTGTCTCAGATCACTCACTACGAGGGGATCACTGCCGGCACCGATCTCACCAGCGGCATGAAGGCCTATCAGGTCCGCAATTGCGAACGCTTCCGGGAAAAGTGGCAGATGGAGCTTGCGGCCCACGGCGATTTCCAGTCGCGCCCCCTGCGGCTTTCCGCGGATCGGCGTCCGCGTGCGCGGATGCTGGTCGTAGATGCTTGTACCCCGACACCGGACCAAGACTCCGGCTCACTCGACATGTTCAACTATCTCCGTCTGCTGAGTGAGTTCGGTTACCGCATAACCTTTATTCCGGGGGCTGATCTGTTGCACTTCGGGCGCTATACGACCAGCCTCCAGGCGATGGGCGTCGAGTGCCTTTATCACCCCCATATAAGCAGCGTTGAGCAGGTGCTTGAGACGCGCGGCAGCGAATTCGACGCGGTCATGCTGGTGCGCGTGACGATGGCCTTCGGGCTAGTACATAAGGTCCGGGCTTGCTGTTCCCGCGCACCCATCATCTTCAATACTGTCGATCTCCATTTCCTGAGGGAGCAGCGCCTCGCTGAGCTGGAAACCGGGTGTTCCTCCAGCCCCCAATCCGAGGAGCTGAAGAATCAGGAACTCGCCGTGATTGCCGCCGCGGATACCACCATCGTCATCAGTCCGGTCGAGAAGGATCTGCTGGCAAGCGAACTGCCGGGAGCCAGGGTGCGTGTTATTCCCATTCTGCGTGAGATACCCGGCCGCAGTGTCAGCGATGCCGTTCGTGACGGTATCGTCTTTGTCGGCGGTTTCCGACACCTTCCGAATGTTGATGCAATGTTATGGTTTTGCTCGGAGATTTGGCCTCTGATCCGGCTCAAACTTCCTGCTGTCGAACTGTCGATCATCGGTAGTCACATGGTACCTGAAGTCCATGCCTTGGAAGGCGATGGTGTGCGGGTGCTCGGCTTCGTGGAAGACATCGCGCCGATCTTCGCGCAAGCCCGGCTCTCAGTCGCGCCATTACGCTATGGTGCCGGACAGAAAGGCAAGGTCGTGACGAGCCTTGGCTTTGGGGTGCCGTGCGTGATCACCTCGGTCGCGGCCGAAGGGCTCCGTTTGGGGGACGAAGAAGGCGCATTGATTGCCGATACGGCAGCGGATTTCGCGGCGGCTGTTGTCCGACTCTATCAGGACCCGGTACTCTGGCAGCGTCTCTCGGACGGTGGTCTGGCGCGGGTCGAAAGCGAATTCTCGCTCAACGCGAATCGTGAGAAACTGGCGGCTTTGCTGGCTGAATTGGACTTGCCAACGATTGGGCTTTAACCGCGATCATGGCCTTGATCATCATTTTGGCACTGTTCCCTAACCCGTTAGAACGGGCGCGCGGCGCACTCGCATCATTTCTGTCTCAGATTCCCGCATGAGCACAAAATGATTATGAACGACCTATTATCTAATCGCTGGCCACGACCTCGGGAGACCGCTGTTCTGACGTTCCTGGGGTTGGTTGGGTCGTTCGCCATGGTGGCGTTGCTTGGCGTCGACGCGAATTGGGACCTATTTAACTACCATTATTATAATGGATTTTCGGCAATGACGAACCGGTTGAACTGGGATATTGCCCCAGCGATGCGTCAGTCGTATTTTAATCCCGTCCTGGACCTTCCTACCTACTGGTTAATCAGTCGCTTCGGTACCGGTGCTTTCACCCTGGCGGCGGCAGCAGTTCAGGCACTGCTGATCCCGGTTGTCTGGCTATTGACCTACGCCGTATGTGGTCATCTGCCAGGTAAACGGCGCCAAATTGCTTGCGGCTTGCTCACCCTAATCGCTGTTGTCTCGCCAATCAACCTGCTGGAGCTGGGAACTTCCTACGGCGACAATACCACCGCGCTCCTGATCCTGCTTTCACTGTTGCTGGTGATCGCCCCCCAAACCCATGGTGTTCAGCCGACACTGGGCCGGGTGTTCGCTGCGGGTCTGCTATGCGGTGTCGCCGCCGGGCTAAAGCTTACGAATATGCCTTATTGTCTGGGCTTAGCCGCGGTGGCCCTCTACTGGGTGATATTGCCGCCAGCGGGCTGTCATCGACAGTCAGAACTGCGGCGCGCCCTGGTACTTGGCGCTGGGCTTGGGTTTGGTATCATGGCGAGTTATGGTCCCTGGGGCTGGTATCTCTTCTCCATGACCGGCAACCCATTTTTTCCGCAGTTTAATCACATTTTCCAATCGGACTGGGCGCCGGCAGTGAATTTCGTCGATGCGAGCTTCAAAGCCGACAATTTTACCGGTATGCTGCTGTTCCCTTTCGTTAAGACCTCCGTTTTCGGTAACGTCAATTATCTCGGCCTGTTTGATCTGCGTATTGCCATGGTGCTGATCCTGGCGATCACCGTCGCTTTCTCTTTAGCCGTAAAGAAGTTGGCCGGCCTCTCCGCCTCGGTATCGAGGCAAGATCGGCTGGTGTTTGCCACTGTGATCCTGTTCTTCCTGGCCTCGTATGCCGCGTGGCTTGGCATCTTTTCAATCAATCGGTATGCGGTCGTCTTAGAGATCCTGGCGCCCATCACCATGGTGGCCTTAATCGCATTCATTTGGTCGAGCCCGAGCGCGGTATGGGTGGCTTTGGCGCTGATCATCACCGTTGTTCCGCTGTCCATGTTTTCCGCGCCAGAGCTTTTCCTCCGTCCGGGTGACCGTCGCGCCTGGAATCGTGATCCACTCACCGTCTCTCCGCCGCTAAATCTGAACCTGAAGTCCGCGCCGTTGATCGTCATGCTCGGGGGCGATGCGCCGACCGGCTTTGTGGTGCCCGGGTTTCCGCCATCAACCCGCTTCATCCGGGTCACCGGCAACCTGTACTGGCCTCATCCCGATTACCGGAGGATGGAGGATGGGGACCTGAGCGCACGTCCCGCAGTCTTTGATACCGTGTTGCTCCGGCGAGCCTGCGCGCTGGTCACCGCCCATGCGGGCCCACTGTTTGCGTTGAGCGGCGATCCGGTCTGGCTACCGCCGGATCGGGTAACCTTGGACTGGTTGGGGCTCCAGGCGACGGATGAATGCCAACCTGTTGCCGCGGGCGTCGGCCAAGTCGGAGTCAGGATGTGTCGGCTGGAGAGGACTGCCGCGGCTGCATGTCAGCAGGTACCGCTGCGCGAAACGGGATCGTGATTGCGTTGCGCCATTGACCCACATACCCGCATCGAGCAGACCCATACCTCATCCCAAGGCATGCGTGGACATCGGCCACGGAATCGCCAGCCATGCCGATTGTTGCTACGCTTTACTTTGGCCGCCATTGGCCCGTTAATTTTCATCCCCGCATTCCCGAATGAAGTACGGTCGTCAGGATTTCGAACAGGATTTGCCAGCGACCACCTAAGATCGCCAAAGACTGGTTCGTACAAACGTTAGTAGCGGCCGCTCGATGTGTCGGAAAAATAGCCAACCGGCCAAGACTGTTAGCGCGGAGACAGCAAAAAATACGAGCGTGGCGGAAATCGGCTCAGCCATCTCGAAATTCTTTCTCAAATACAACATGATGCCCATGGCAAAGGGATAAGTACTTCAACTAAAATATTTGTACGCACATCTTACTCTCAGGAAAACCATAAAATTAGTGTTTTATTGCAACTTTTTTCGATACTGATTATCTAAAGCAGTATAGGAAGGAACCACAGTGGAGGTATCGTCTGTC